>CAMTPG010000357.1 GCA_947074335.1 uncultured Parabacteroides sp. | reverse complement strand
CGCATCCCGTTCTTTCGCTAATGAGCATGAAGGCGATGGAAGAGCAATTGCCCGATGATCGGTTTGTGCGTGTACATCGTTCCTTTATTGTACAGCCTGAAAAGATCCGGGTCATCGAGCGTAATCGCATTGTATTCGGCAAAACGTTTATTCCGATTTCCGAGAATTACAAACCGCGATTTATTGAATTTCTTACTCAGCGATCACTGCTTCCCAAAGGTATCTGAAATAACTGAAGCAGGAGTTTCTCCAGCTGCCGGGTCATTTGCGACATCGGTGCATTATAATTTGTAGCAAATACAGCCACGGCATATGTTTTGTCGTCCTGACGAATGTAGCCGGCATAACTGCGCACACCGCTCATTCCGCCGCTTTTCAGAAAAGCCTGGCCTTGCAAAGAAGATCCCTTCAGGAAATTACGTACCGATCCCGATACGCCGGCTTCGGGAAGAGATGCAATATAAATATCCCGCTCAGCGGCTTCGGTAGCCATATAAACCAGCATATCATTGATAAAAGAGGCCGTTACTTTATTGGCCGGAGCCAGTCCGCTGCCATCATACACTTTGAATGAAGAGACATTGAATCCCTTCGATTTCCACCAATCCTGCATAACGCGTACGCCACGCTCAAATGAAGAAAGCGATTGATTCTCTTTATAATTTAATCCGATCGTTTTTAACAAGGCATCGGCATACAGATTATGACTAACACCGTTGCAAATGGTAATCAGCTCGGATAAAGGCGGCGAATAGGTCGTAATTAAAGGAGTTTGCATTGCCGTTTCTGAAACCGCGGGCAAAGCATCATTCCGCAGACTGCCGGCCTCATCCGTTACGGGAATGCCTGCATTTTGTAATTGTTTCGTGAGATATTGTGCCAGAAAAAGTGGAGGATCCGGAATATCACCCTTTAATGCATAAGTGGATTTATTGGCAGGTAAAGTGCCATACAGATACCGATCGCCCGACAAAGGAAATCCGATGATATAAGCACTGTCCGAACTTCTCACCGTTGTAGAAAGGTTATTGTAAAAGTTTAACGCGGAAACATCCGGTTCACTGCCGGTTATACGCGGTGCGGAACCCGGTCCGGCTGTCTGAAAATAAAGTTTATACAAATTATCAAAGACCGACAGTCCATAACTTCCCGCACCATAATAACTGCCTAAATCTTCCTGCACCCATTTCAACGACGTGCCTTCATGATCAAATATACGTGCATCAGCAATAACAGCCCCCTGTATTTTTCGGATTCCGGCCGCTTTTATCGCTTGCAGCCAATCCTGCATAAACTGATTCGGATTTTTAAGATGCGAAGAACCCAGACTCGGATCACCGCTGCCCGTAATATAAAGATTGCCTTCGAGCACACCATTTTCTATTGCTCCCGAATAACTCAGACTTGTAGGATATCGATAATCGCTTCCCAACAATTCGAGCGCTGTGGCAGTTGTCACCGTTTTCAGAACCGATGCCGGCGTAACCTGTATCTGTTCATCAAATGCATATAACCATTCATCCGAATCCAGATCGCGAACGGCCAGTGTAAAAGTGGCGCCCTCCATCATGGGCATCCGCAATAACTGCCTGACGGGTTGGGGTGTTTGTGCCTGAACTGATACAAAAATCAGAACCGAACAGAAAAGAAGTAATATTTTATTTGCATTCATAGCTATCTCTTAACTTTCGTTATCTTTGTGAACAAAGATAGAAAAATATGAATCCACTTTTCAATAAACCGTTCACCTTTGATCGCGTAGTACGAATACTTTTCGGGTTAATTGTACTGGCCGGTCTTATTTATCTGATAGCTGTATTGAAAAATGCATTGCTTCCGTTTCTGATAGCGTGGCTGCTGGCTTATATGATGCAACCCTTTGTACGACTATTCCAATATAAATTCGGGCTAAAAAACCGGTTTCTGTCGATTTTTGCCGTATTAATCTGCACAGTCTTCATCATCGGACTGGTATTTGTATTGGTTGTACCTTCGATTACACAGGAAGTTCAGAAAACCATCGAACTGGTGCAGGATCATAACCGGCTTGGTTCAAGCAACATCCCTTTCATCCCCGATTCGTGGATCGAATTTATTCAGAAAAATATAGATCCGGAAGAATTGGCTCAGTTAGTCAGCAAAGAAAATATAGAAAAACTGGTGAAACAGGTAGCACCTAAATTATGGATGATTCTGACCAACACCTTTTCTGTTTTATTCAGTATCACCATTATTTTCGTAATCTTCCTTTACTTCATCTTTATTCTGCTCGATTATGAAAAGATTGCCAACGGCTGGATTGAACTGATACCGGGAAAATACAGACCCTTTATTCAGGGACTCTCTGAAGATGTGGAAAGCAGTATGAACCGTTATTTCCGCGGGCAGTCATTAATTGCTCTCTGCGTAGGTATTCTGCTCTCTGTGGGCTTTAAAATCGTCGGCTTTCCGCTGGCAGTTGTACTCGGATTATTTATCGGTGTATTAAATTTAATACCCTATATGCAAACTATTGGTATCATTCCGATGTTATTACTCAGTCTGCTGAAAGCAGCAGAGACCGGAGAAAACTTCTGGTGGATCTTCGGATCAGGTATTTTGGTCTTGGGAATTGTGCAGGTAATACAGGATTTGGTGCTCACGCCACGTATTATGGGAAAGGCGATGGGACTGAATCCGGCAATTATTCTTTTATCTTTATCCATTTGGGGAACTTTACTCGGATTTGTCGGATTTATCATTGCATTACCGCTTACAACGCTGTTTTTGTCTTATTATAAGCGCTTTATATTATCAGATGATACACCTGTTGTTACCGAACCCAACATCCCGAAATCAGATACAGATGAAAAAAATGAACTTTTTTAGCAAAAAAGTTGCTTCAACTATTGCATATATAAAAATAAACCGTACCTTTGCACCCGCAATACAGAAGTAACGCACACGATGATTCGCTAGCTCAGCTGGTAGAGCACAACACTTTTAATGTTGGGG
>CAMTPG010000356.1 GCA_947074335.1 uncultured Parabacteroides sp. | reverse complement strand
CCCACCATGATGTATTATCTGGCAACCGATTTTCTGCTGATTGATTTTATAGCCGAATGGGCTCAGCAACATCCCACAATTGCTCCGATTGATGAATTTGTAATTACTGATGAAGATTTTGAAGCTTTCAAGAAGTTTGCAAAAGAACATAATTTCAGTTATGATCGTCAAAGTGAAAAGCTTTTGAAGAATCTGAAGGATGTAGCCGAGTTTGAAGGCTATATGGATGGCGATTCCACCATATTTCTGGCACTTCAGGAAAAACTGACTCCCGATATCGAACGCGATTTTAACCGGAATAAAGAGCAGATAAAGAAAATGCTGGCCTCCGAAATTGCCAAACGATATTATTATCAGCAGGGCGAGTTAATTGAAAGTCTGAAAGAGGACGAAGAATTGCAAAAAGCACTGGATGTATTATCCAATCCCGCTTTGTATCAGCAGACACTGAGTGCACCTGAAGAGCAAGCCGGAAAATAACCGGATATTTGCGGGCTTTGAATAAAACAGATCTGTAATAATTGAAATAACAATTTATTTATCTCTGATCTAAACAAATCCGGTTATTTTATCTGTATAAACAGAAACAATATAAATATAAAACCCCGATTTGGAAATAAAATCCGAATCGGGGTTTTATGTTATTTAATAATTCCGTTTGTTTCTTCTTCTTTTCATTCAAACAGCAGAATATATTTACTCCATTAATTCTGTTTGAAAATAAGATCAAATACAAGAATGAAACAGCTGGTAAATACAGTTGTTGTTTCTATAACCGGTTTATGATTTCGTGAACTGTGTCATGATTTCAAAAACTTGTTGTATTACAGAAACGGCAGCTCTAATCGGTTATGTCTGTTGCTTTAACGCCTGATCCATGGCTGCAGCAGCTTTTCTGCCATCACCCATCGCCAGAATCACCGTAGCTCCGCCTCGTACGATATCGCCGCCGGCATAAACATCGGGAAGCGTTGACTGCATTGTGTCTTCATTTACAATGATTGTGCCCCATTTGCTTACATCCAGTCCGTGGAATGTGCTCGGAATAAGCGGATTCGGAGAAACACCCACACTTACAATCACTTCATCAACTTCGACTGTGATAATGGCACCTTCAACCGGAACCGGACGTCGGCGGCCGGAAGCATCAGGTTCGCCCAATACCATGGTTTGCAGGCGCATTTGTTTAACATGGCCTTTTTCATCGCCAATGTATTCGATCGGATTATGCAAGGTAAGGAATTCCACGCCCTCTTCTTTGGCATGTTTTACCTCTTCCAGACGAGCCGGCATTTCCTCTTCGCTGCGACGATAAATAATCATGGCACGATCGGCGCCCAGACGGCGTGCCGTACGAACAGAATCCATGGCTGTATTACCACCACCGATTACGGCCACATTTTTACCCTGTAATACAGGCGTATCACTTTCGGGATTTGCAGCATCCATCAGGTTTACACGTGTCAGATATTCGTTAGACGACATAACACCGATGAGGTTCTCACCCGGAATATTCATAAAATTGGGCAATCCCGCACCGCTGGCTGCAAAAATACCTTTAAAACCGTCGGCATGCAGATCTTCGTAACTGATGGTTTTACCCACAATGCAGTTGGTGATAAATTTCACACCCATCTTACGCAGACCCTCAATCTCAACATCTACAATGTGATTGGGCAGACGGAATTCGGGGATACCATATTTTAAAACACCGCCGATTTCGTGCAGCGCTTCAAAAACAGTTACCTCATATCCCAGTTTCGCCATATCGCCGGCAAAAGATAATCCGGCCGGACCAGAACCTACCACCGCGATTTTAATCTGATTGGCCGGAGCCATATCGGGAGTGGATATTTCACCGCTTTCGCGTTCATAATCGGCGGCAAAGCGTTCCAGATATCCGATGGCAACAGCCGGTTTACCCATTTTTATATGGATACATTTGCTTTCGCACTGTTTTTCCTGCGGGCATACACGACCGCAAACAGCCGGCAGAGCACTTGTCTCTTTCAATACTTTGGCAGCTTCGCCGAAAGCACCACGTTCGATATTTTTAATGAATGTAGGAATATTAATCTCTACCGGACAACCCTGCATACAGGTTGGTTTCGGACAATCCAGACAACGTTTGGCCTCTGTCACGGCCTGTTCGGCGGTTAAACCCAGATTGACCTCTTCGGTGCGGTTACGGCTTCTGTATTCCGCATCCAGTTCAGGCATGTGAACGCGTGGAATATCTGCACGTTCTTTATTTTTCATTGCTTTGCGAAGCTCCTCACGCCATGCCTCGGCGCGACGGGCAGCAATTGTATTTTCTGTAGTCATCAAATTTCAGGATTGTTATTTTTTCTCTATATCTCTGTAAGCACTCAGACGCATTAACATTTCATCAAAATCTACCTGATGAGCGTCGAACTCAGGTCCGTCTACGCAAACGAATTTGGTTTTTCCGCCTACGGTAATGCGGCAGGCACCACACATGCCGGTTCCGTCAACCATAATGGTATTCAGAGAGGCAACGGTAGGAATATTATATTTTTTTGTAAGTGCAGAAACAAATTTCATCATCACGGCCGGACCGATTGTAACACACAGATCCACCTGTTCGCGTTTGATTACCGATTCTACACCATCTGTTACGAGCCCCTGATT
Source organism: uncultured Parabacteroides sp. (assembly GCA_947074335.1). Classification (GTDB taxonomy): domain Bacteria; phylum Bacteroidota; class Bacteroidia; order Bacteroidales; family Tannerellaceae; genus Parabacteroides. The sequence goes on along the minus strand of CAMTPG010000356.1, from coordinate 350 downwards.
ACCGTATGAGCCGTCGTCGGTCATGATGATGACTTCGTCCGAATTGGCACGCATCTGTTCTTCGAGGATGATCAGCTCTTTGCTGCGGGCTGCCAGTACTACGATGACACGATTGCCTGCTTTATGAAAAGCCTCCACAATCGGCAACAGCGGAGCAACACCCACACCACCGCCGGCACATACTACTGTACCCACTTTTTCGATATGTGTGGCCTGTCCGAGCGGACCTACCAGATCGGTGATATAATCGCCTTCGTTCAGTTCGCAGATTTTACGGGAAGAGCCGCCAACGGCCTGAATCACCAAAGTGATGGTTCCTTTTGTTGTATCGGCACTGGCAATGGTTAACG
>CAMTPG010000355.1 GCA_947074335.1 uncultured Parabacteroides sp. | reverse complement strand
ACATTATTCAACCGATATATAATGTGCAAATGGATTACCTTATCGCTTACTAATTATTTCAGATTATGAAAAAAAACAAATTTAACCGTTGTATTTTAGCTGTACTACTATGTACAACAATTATTTCCTGCAATCAAAAACAAGAGAATAAGGAAATTGAAGAAATACCGATTGGCAGTGCTTACGAGAACCTCGAGCCACTTAATGCGGCAAATTACTTCGAAACAATAAGTTATATTCCTTTAGAAACAAGCGATGAATCGTTGATCGGGAATAACCCGACGATCTGGGTTTCGGGCGATAAAATTATTGTGATTTCTGATCAGAATCAATGCCTGACTTTTGATAAGAAAACCGGCAAATTTATCGGCTCGATCGGGCATATCGGGAATGATCCCGAAGGCAGTCAGAGTTTTTCGGGATGGCTCAATAATGCATCCTCATGCCTGTATTTTCCGGCCGGCAACGGTCGGAATGTGATCTATGATACTAACGGCAACTTCAAAGGCACGCAAAATGATCCCGATTTAACTAACGGATTCTATGGTGTGGATAATTATGATTATCTTGATTCGGACAGGCTTGTAATGCATCTGCCGGCAACCGATGAGAAGCCGGATCGCATTTATATCTATTCAGATACAGCCGTTTTAGCCTCATATCCCTCAAAAGGAGAGCTTATTAATACGGTGTCCGGTAAGATGGAAAACATAACCAATATGAATGTCTTTAAAATTCCGGATACTGAACGCGAAGTAATCAGCATCAGCTATAAAGATGGATTACAAAACAGTCTGATTCCTTCCGAACAAATATTCTGGCATGTTGGCGACGATCTGTTTTTCAGAGAGTTATTTAACGATACCATTTATCAAGTGGAACAGGAGGGATTGATCCCGGCGAAAACTTTCAATTTCGGTTCGAAGCAATGGAAACGCGAAGATCGTTACAATCCCAAAAAAGATAATGCCATTTATCCATTGGAAGTATTTGAAAACGATGATGTATTATGGTTGCGTTTTATCGTAAATCTGCACAACGAAAACGATTTGAAAATGTACAATGCCATTTACGATAAAAAAAATAAAACAACAAAAGTAGCTCCATACGGCGAAGGCGTTGCAGATAATATCTATGGATTCATTCCGTTGCAACCTGTATTCGTTTCTCCTACAGGCGAATTTGTACAATTGGTTTCTGCCGAAAATATCAAAAACCGATTCGAAGAACATCCCGGCCAAACCGGTTATCCCGCCGAAATAGAAAACCTCAGGAATTTAACGGAAGAAGATAATCCTGTAGTCATTCTGTTCGAATAAAGAAAGCTATACGATTTATATAAACACGGATACATTAAATTCGACTTTCCGAATGGATTAATTTATGGGTGAGTGTAATTTAATCCGGATAAAAGGTCTTTTATGCAGTTGTGATACAGACATTTCATCCGGATTAATCTTTCTATCGAATGATTTCCGATAAACTGAAATAAAGTAGTCAGATCAAGCCATCCGGTTATTAATTCATTCTTGAAGAACTCTTTTGATTTTGATTTTTCCGACGCCAAAAATTACCGGTATTTTTAGTTTCGTTCGTCGTTTGCTTTGTTTTAGACTGCACATTCCGATGGCTCTTTTTTTCTTTATCAGATCTTCTCTCTTTATTTTGAGGTTGAGTCTTCTTTTTATTTGCAACTTGTTTGCCTGCAATTTCATTTTTGGTCTTAGCCCCGGCAGAAGTGCCGGTTATAGAGCTTGCAATATCAATACATTCGGAGACAAAAGGATGCTCTTCGATTACCGGAATAGTTCGTTTAATCAATTTCTGAATACTTTTCAGGTAGGGAACCTCTTCAGTTTCACAAAAGGAAACAGCAACACCTTCATTACCTGCACGACCGGTTCTTCCAATACGATGCACATACGTTTCGGGCACATTCGGCAGTTCGAAATTAATTACGTGAGAGAGTTGATTCACATCAATACCACGTGCCGCTATATCGGTTGCGATAAGAACCCTGATATCTCTGTTTTTAAATCCTTTGAGTGCACTTTCGCGTGCATTCTGCGATTTATTGCCGTGAATAGCCTTGGCTGTTATCTCCTGTTTATTCAGAATTCTGGTAATTTTGTCGGCCCTGTGTTTGGAGTTGGTAAAAACCAAAAGAGATTCGATCGCCGGATTTTGTAATACATGCAACAGCAAATCAATTTTATCTTTTTTCTCTACAAAATAAACTGATTGTTCAATAATATCGGCAGTCGATGACACCGGAGCAACCTCTACCTTAATAGGATTGGTTAGCAGTGAATCAGCCAGTCCTTTGATTTCCTGAGGGATAGTGGCTGAGAAAAACAGTGTCTGACGTTTTTGGGGGATCAATTTCAGCAAACGCTTAATATCATGAATAAAACCCATATCGAGCATACGGTCCACTTCGTCGAGCACAAAAAACTCAAGTCCCTTTAGTGAAATGAAACCTTGCGATTGTAAATCCAATAAACGTCCGGGTGTTGCAATCAATACCTGTACACCACTTTTTAAAGCTCTAATCTGTGCTGCCTGTGAAACACCGCCAAAAATCACCGTATGTTTCAATCCGGTATATTTTTCGTAAGCATCGAAACATTCGCCTATCTGATTAGCCAGCTCGCGCGTAGGAGTAAGAATTAAAGCTCTGATTCCTTTTATATTATCCGATTTATGAAGCAGTTGAAGAATAGGAATAGAAAAAGCAGCCGTTTTACCTGTGCCTGTTTGTGCGCATCCCAATAAATCTCTTCCCGAGAGTATGGCCGGGATTGCTTTTTCCTGAATAGGAGTAGGATTTTCGTATCCTGTTTCTTTCAGAGCCCTTAAAATAGGCTCTATTAATGAAATATCTTTAAATGTCATCTGATGTTATTAAAAGGCCCGCATGGCCTTGTCATTTATAATGGAGCACAAAGATACACAAATGCCCGACAGAAAAAGAAATATACAGATTATATAACAGATAGAAACAACAATATTCTTTTTGGATGAAAAAATGAAGATTATTCAACTTTG
>CAMTPG010000354.1 GCA_947074335.1 uncultured Parabacteroides sp. | reverse complement strand
CGGAAATACCCGATTATAGGGTATTTTATGCTGCAAAATACCTGATTATGCTGATATATCGGTTATGCCTTTAATTAGGATATAAATTAAAGTCTTTTATATTTCGTTTAAATCGTATTTTGTTTCAATTTCTCCACATATCCGTGAATTCGTTGTAATTCATCGGGTATCTGAATGGCCTGTGGACAATGCAGAACACATTGATCACATCCGATGCAATGATCTGCCTGACGAAGTTTCGGAACAGTACGATTATATCCTACCAAAAATGCTTTGCGTGCTTTACGATAATTCTTATCCTGCGAAGATTCGGGTACATTCTCCTCATTAATACATTTATTATAATGCATAAATATTTTAGGGATATCGATACCATACGGACAAGGCATGCAATATTCGCAGGCCGTACAAGGCACTGTTGGATATTCAATCATACGCATGGCTGTATCGGCCAACAGTTCGAATTCCTCATCGGTGAGCGGATCTAAAGGAGCAAAAGTGCGTATGTTATCCTGTAAATGTTCCATATAAGTCATCCCGCTTAAAACGGACAGCACACCCGGAAAAGATCCCGCATAACGAAATGCCCAGGATGCTACACTACTGCCGGGACGTTGCCGGATAAGACGTGCAGAAAGATAATCAATATTTGTAGCAAGACGGCCGCCCAGAAGGGGTTCCATTATAATAGCAGGAATGCCGCGTTTTTCAAGTTCACCGTATAAATATTCGGCATTTACATTCCACCCTGAAGCATATTTCCAATCCACATAATTGAGCTGAATCTGTACAAAATCCCATTGAACATAACCCGAATCGTGCAGGGATAACATAAAATCAAAAACTTCAACCTTTCCGTGAAACGACCAGCCGAGATTACGAATACGGCCGGTGCGACGCTCTTCGATAAAATAATCGAGCATGCCGTTATCAAAAAAACGCTCTTTCAAAACCAATTTATCTAATGTATCAAAACGATCGTCAATATCAGCTTCAGAAGTATAAGTATTACCGCCTACACCACAGGCATGCAGCAGATAATAATCCAGATAATCTACCTGTAAATTTTGTTTTGAACGCTCATAAAGTGCTATTGCCTCTTTTCTGTCGCGCCATTGGGTTGTATTATGATTAGAAAATTTGGTAGCCACCATATATTGATCACGCGGATAACGTGAAAGCGCTTTGCCGGTAGCTGCTTCCGACCAGCCACGTACATATGTTGCTGATGTATCAAAATAATTTACTCCGTGAGCCAGGGCATAATCCACCAATTCATTTACAGCTTCCTGATTCACCTCTTCGCCCGATCCGTCGGCTTTTTGTTGCAAAGGCAGACGCATCATGCCGTATCCCAGAATCGAAACCCGATCACCTGTTGTCGGGTTAGTACGATAAGTCATTTGCCCTTTTAATATCTCCGGTTGTGCACCAATATGCTGTTTTTGTGTCAATGCATCACATCCGGCAAGTGTAGCCGTAGTTGCAACTGTACTACCGCCCAATATTTTCAGAAACCTGCGCCGGTTGAGTTTATCCTTATTTTCATTCATAGTTGAAATTGTTATTTCCTGTTATTATATTCGTTATCTTTTTATATCTGTTTTTATTTTCCGTTTTTACAATTGAAAATCATTTCTGTCAGTGAATTGTCAGGCAAATTAATATGGACTGAAAACAACGGAGTCCGATTATTTTCTGCATTTAAAATGCACTTTACAAAAGTAAAATCATAGACACTGTATTAAATTATACTTATTACGGATTATCGGATACAAATTACAGTGTATCGTCGGATTAATCCCCCGACGTATACACATTACGGATAACTGTATACAAGTTACTTATCTTGCTGTTTCTTCCCAACAAATCGCAAAAAATCCTGTTTTAGCTGAAAAACAGATGTTTAATTAATCTATCGTATCCAATGAAATATGTTAAATTAGGAAATTCGGGCGCAGATGTATCTAAAATCTGTCTCGGAATGATGAGTTTTGGAAAACCGGGAAAAGAAAACGGATTGTTTCCATGGGCCAAAGATTTTGAAGAGGCGAAACCTATCTTTAAAAAAGCGATCGATTTGGGAATCAATTTCTTCGATACAGCCAATATTTATCAAATGGGAACAAGCGAAGAAATTACCGGCCGTTTGATCAAAGAATTTGGACTTTACCGGGATGATATTGTGGTAAATACCAAAGTAGATATGACGATGCGTCCCGATAAACCAAACGGAGGCGGCTTGTCGCGTAAAGAAATTCTGTCAGAAATCGATAAAAGTCTGAAACGTCTGCAACTCGATTATGTAGATTTGTATCAGATTCACCGATTAGATCCGCATACACCCATGGAAGAGATTATGGAAGCATTGCATGATGTGGTAAAAAGCGGTAAAGCCCGCTATCTGGGAGCTTCCTCTATGTATGCCTGGCAATTTGAAAAACTACAAAATATTGCCGATAAGCATGGTTTTACCAAATTCATAACCATGCAGAATAATTATAATCTGATTTATCGAGAAGAAGAACGCGAAATGATCCCCTACTGCATCGATAGCAAAACGGGAATCATTCCATGGAGCCCGCTGGCTGGCGGTCGGACAGCGCATCCGTGGGGAACTATAACACCGCGTGTTAAAATTGATGACGTTTCTCCGATGGTATGGGGCAGTTGCGATGCAATGGATAAAATTGTAGTCGACAACCTTGAAAAAATTGCGCGTGAACACGGCATATCAATGGCTCAGGAATCTTTAGCATGGATGCTTAGCAAGCCCTACATCACGGCTCCAATTGTAGGAACAACAGCCGTAAAACATGTGGAAGAAGCTGTTTCGGCGCTTGATATTACATTGAGTGAAGATGAAATAAAAGCGCTCGAAAGGCCGTATGTACCCCATCCGGTATTGGGTATGTTTTAATTATTTCATACTTATTTCCAAATTGAATTCAATTCATTAATCTGAATATTATTTAGCTGGAGTTCTCCGCCAACAGCAAATAATTCGATCACCTCGAAAGGTTCTGAAGGATAAAACAGCGTGGTGGCTGCTACAC
>CAMTPG010000353.1 GCA_947074335.1 uncultured Parabacteroides sp. | reverse complement strand
GTACCTGTACATTATATACAGCCATTTTCCCGATTTTAATATTTCGCCCGCTCCGCCCCTTTTCCCCAAAAAAATACACTGCAGTGCGTTTTCGATCGGACTGCAGTGTATTTTTTATTGCACTGCAGTGCAATTTGAATTACACTGTAGTGCAGGGATAGGACGACCTTTTTAAAGGAAAGGAAATTGATATTCCATTTTTAAGATTCTACGATTTCACGAGCCTATTTATCCGATTTGTTGAGCAATTTCTGAAATTCCGTTTTTTGATAAAGCAAACCTTCGATGGTGTAAATCATGCGCTGGCGGAAATTCAGCAACTGCGTTTTTTTAGGATCTGCATTCAGTATTTCTTCTACCAGTTTTTGGATGATTAGTTCCAGGTTGTTGATCACGGCTTTCAGGGCAGATTTTTCCTCAATAAACTGCCGGATGGTAGCTTCGCGGGCATGGATGGCAGATTCGCGATCGGCAACGGCTTTCTCCAGGTAATCGATTTTTGATTCGAGTACTTTGATGGTGGTGATGTGTTCGGCTGCCGGTCGAAGTTCGTGCACGGCAGGCAACTGATGCGCCGGTTTTATGCCTGCAAGCGAGCCGGACTCATCGGCTGCTTCTTCGGAGTTACAGGCGGCAGCATCGGTTTGATCTTCAACTTCGGATGCTATTTCCTGAAACAGATGCACGCTGTTTTCCGCATCCGGCTGTCGGGGTTCAATTTCATCCGGTTTTACACGAAACCTATTCACGCTGACATCTTCACGGGATGACAGATTTTCATCGTTCGGCATGTTTTTCAACATATTACCGGTTCCCAGCAACAACCATTCGGGATTTAGCTCAGGATAAGAAGTTAGTATTCTGGTGATTTTATCGCCTCCCAACTCACATTTCAGGCCAACACCCTTATAATTTGCTAAAGAAAGTCCGGTTTCCCGATTAAATTGTACCTTCTTGATTTTTTGGGATTTCAAAAAATCTAATACACGCGATTTAATTGGGGGAATTATTTTATCCATATATTTGTATAGTTTATTATCTTTTTGTATCTTGCAATCATAATAATGATCAGCAATTCAAATATAATAAATATTTTATTGTGTGCAAAAATATACTTTACAGTATGCTATATAACATATATAATACTATTGATTTGCTAATCCAAAAACAGAGTATCATGAAAACACAAAACAATCTTCCCGCGGCCGATTTAGCGCCGCAGATGGAAAACTGCATGCAGCTGCTGCAGCGTAACGCCCACACCACAGAGGCGCTACTCAGACAAAGTAACGAACTGATCTGCAAGATCAAAGAAACGGGTATCGACGACAGCTCTTTTATCGATCTCGAAGCGTTTCTGAAACAGTGCGAACAGACACGCAAAACGCTTCATGCCAACCGGTTGCCTTATACGCAATTAATCACGCAGGTACAGAAGGAGTTTGTGGCGCTCGAAAATCGCATCACGGCCGGACGGGCGGATTCGCCGCTTTCTGAATTGCGGTTGCAAATGGTGCATTTTCTCAACGATAAACTAACGGCGCAGCGGGCGCAGCAGGAGAAGTTGAAAAAAAATCACCGTGCTTCGATGCAGCGTATTGCCAAACGCGAAAAACTGGATGATGTGGCGAAAAAACGATTGGCGCAGCAGGCGGATATGCGGCTGTACAACGGGATGTTTGAACTGCAAAACCAAGAGGTGAAAACCTGTCTGGTGCCGGTGGCTACTTCGGCCGACGGTTATGCGGAGTTGTTTAAATTCTGGTGGCAGAGTCAGTGTAGTTTGCTGCCCGAAAAGGATCTGGCGCGTATCTTCCATCCGATGTTGATGCATGCTAAAAAAATGGCCGCAAAAGGGGTGCTGATTCAGGCCGACGGCGTTTGTTACCGCGAGTTGCCTTTGGTGTAAGGGGCTTGTAAATTACTGCTATTGAATGTGTTTAATCCAAAAACCGACCAATAACTTGTTGCCCGGCTCCGGGCAGTGATCTCGCAAATTGTACGTTTTCGTGTTAACTTTTTCAACCTTAATAGTTTAACCCAAACCGGAAATATCTGCCTTTTATCTAATCGGGCGGTGCCGGTATCATTCAATCTTTTACATAACATATTAACAAAAATCTACTGGTATGAAATCATTTTCCATCACCAATTTCAAGCAGATTTCCATCAAGGATGGACAGCTTAAAGCTTGTTTCGAACAGGCGGATTTGTCGATAAACGACAGTCATCTAATCACTTATCAGAACACGCAGGGCGTGCACGAGGATCTTACCGCGGCCATGCAGGAGTTGGCTTTTCACGTGAAATGCTGGCTGGATCTGCCTCAGCTGCTGCCGGTTACCATCATCGGGTTTTACAAACAGAACAGCGGCAATGCGCAGTTGCTCACCGTGTATGCGCGGTTGGGCGACGACGAAGCGGGCAATCCGGGCATGGGTTCGCTGGCGGTGCGTCATTATTTAGGGCGCGACGAATATGCCGAAACGGAGCGGCTGATGCAGGCGCTGGCTGTTTGCGAACGGGAAGCGACGGCGTATATGGAGCGCGGAAAAACGTTTGCCAATCACGACGAGGTGCAGATCCATGCTGACGATCTGATTTTGTTTCACAGCAACGTGGCATCATGTTAATCCGCTATCACATTGACTGTTGTATGCAGCACGAACAGGCGCGCAGTCGCCTGATCCGGCTGCTCACGGGCGAGGGTCGCACGCGCACTTACCGCTATACCGAGCCGCTGCCTGGCGACTGGGGCTACTATTTTGAACCGGCTCTCAACGAGTGGGTGGCTTTCGATAACCGCAATCGCGATTGCTGGGTGGAGACTTTTAAAACCGAAGATAAGGCGAGGGAGGCGCTGAGTGATGGCACAGAGTTACTCGATAATTGACAGCCTGGTGCGCAAATATGCGGGCTATGGCGTGGTGGCGGAGTATAAATTTCATCCTGCCCGGGCGTGGCGCTTCGATTTTGCCATCCCCGAATGCCGCGTGGCGGTAGAGGTGGAAGGCGGCATTTTCAATTTGGGCCGCCACATCCGCCCCGAAGGTTTTCTGCGCGATATGGAGAAGTA
>CAMTPG010000352.1 GCA_947074335.1 uncultured Parabacteroides sp. | reverse complement strand
TACTGATATGCTGTTCGGCAAAATCGAGATTGATTTTCTGTGTGGCCCGCATCTCCTGCAACGGTTTTAACGTGAGCGCTTTTGCCGGACATACTTCAACACAGGAGCCGCAGCCCTGACAATCTTCGGCATAATTCTGGATGCGCCAGCTTAATCCTTCGAATGCCGGACCGCCAACAGCTTTCTTCACCACAAAACCGGCCGGTGCTCCTTTCAGTTCATCGGCAGTAGCCAGATACGGACGAATCGTAGCATGCGGGCAAACCAATGCACATTGCGTACACTGAATGCATTTATCCACATCCCAGTCGGGCACGGAAATAGCAACCGCCTGTTTTTCGTAAGCCGTTGATCCCACCGGATAAACACCGTCGGGCGCAAAGAGCGAAACCGGCAGCTTGTCGCCTTCGAGTGCCATCATCGGGCGGGCAATCAGCGACACGAACGGCGGCACCACTTCTGCAGACGGCGCCGGATCGGGTGCTGTTTTCCAGGAATCGGGATATTGAATTTCCTGCAAAGCATCAATTGTCAGATCCACTGCTTTCAGATTCATCTGAACCACGGCATCTCCTTTCGAGCTGTACATAGTCTGAATGCCTGTTTTCAATAAATTCATCGCCTGCTCAAAAGGCAGCACATGCGAGAGTTTAAAGAATACAGTTTGCATAATCATATTGATACGACCGCCCAAACCTACGCCGGTAGCAATTTTTACGGCATCAATATTGTAGAACTTCAGTTTTTTCTCCGCAATAGTACGCCGCATCAATGCCGGCAGTTCGCGTTCCATATCGTCGAGTGTCCAGGCCGAATTCAGTACAAAAGTACCACCTTCTTTGATGTCTTCAAGCACTTCGAAACGTTTTACATAAGTCTCTTTATGGCAGGCAATGTAATCGGCCACCGTGATTTCGTAGGATGATTGTATCGGATTTTTGCCGAAACGCAGATGCGAAACCGTGTATCCGCCCGATTTCTTCGAATCGTACGCAAAATAACCCTGCGCATGCATATCGGTATTTTCTCCGATGATCTGAATAGCCTGTCGGTTGGCACCCACAGTTCCGTCAGAACCAAAACCATACAGTTTGCACTGAATCGTATCGGGCGGTGTTGTTTCGATATGATCAACAACAGGCAGCGAAAGATGTGAAACATCATCGGTTATGCCCACTGTGAAATGCTTCTTGGGAGCAGCACTTTGCATATTATCGAATACGGCTTTCGCCATACCGGGCGTAAACTCTTTCGAACTCAGTCCGTAGCGTCCGCCGATTACCGGAATAGTCCGGCCCGATTCGTGAATGGCAGTACTTACATCCAGATATAAGGCTTCGCCCTGCGAACCCGGTTCTTTCGAGCGATCGAGTGTACACAACATTTTAGTTGAGGCCGGAATCATTTTCAGCAGATGATCTGTCGAGAAAGGACGGAAAAGGCGCACTTTGATCAGCCCTGTTTTTTGTCCTTTATTGTTGAGGTAATTCACAACCTCTTCGATGACATTACAGCTGGAGCCCATCGACACAATGACCTGTTCGGCTTCGGGATGTCCCACATAATCAAACAAATGATAGGCGCGTCCGGTCAGATTGGCCGCTTTGTTCATGTATTCCTCCACAATTTCGGGCAAAGCCATGTAATGCAGATTGGCTGCTTCACGATTCTGGAAATAAACATCCGGATTCTGGGCCGTGCCGCGAATATCGGGATGTTCGGGATTCATCGCTTTATCACGGAAAGCCTGCACTTTATCCCAGTTTACCAATTTGCGCACATCTTCGTAATCGATGGCCTCGATGGTCTGAAACTCGCTCGAAGTACGCCAGCCGTCGAAGAAATGCATAAATGGCACAGAGCCTTCAATGGCTGCAAGATGTGCAACCATGCCCAAATCCATACAATCCTGTACGGTAGAGGAGCTGAGGAGTGCAAATCCCGTTGTGCGACAAGTCATCACATCCTGATGATCGCCAAAGATCGACAGCGCATGTGCCGACAAAGAACGTGCCGTAACATGAAAAACGCCCGGCAATAATTCGCCCGATATTTTATACATATTCGGGATCATTAACATCAACCCTTGCGAAGCTGTATAGGTAGTTGTTAATGCTCCGCCGGTCAGACAACCGTGAACGGCGCCTGCTGCGCCAGCTTCCGATTCCATTTCGCGGATGGCCATGGTTTGCCCCATCAGGTTTTTTCGTCCCTGAGTTGCCCATTGGTCGGCCAGTTCGCCCATATCTGAAGCCGGTGAAATAGGATAAATGGTTGCTGCGTCCGACAATGCATATGAAATATATGTTGTGGCCGCGCAACCATCTACCGTAAGCTTTTTAGAAGTCATATACTTTCTCTTCTATTGGTTTACGCATATAATCAGTTAAGCAATCATTACCAATGCATCGTTGCAACCCATCTTGACAACCAGATCCAGAATGGAGCGGCTGCCATAAATAAGATGGTACTCACAGCGAGCGATGAAGTTCCGGTTCGTACATAAACATTGAAGCGGCTACTGATAATGATACCTGAAAATGCAGGAGGTAAAGCACCTGCGATAACTAACATTTCGAGTTTTTCTCCTTCGATCCCCACCAGTTTACCAATAACAAGTAAAGCTGCAGGCATGAGGATTAACTTTACAAATGTATTGTAAATGATTTCCTTGTCGAACTCGATAGGCTGGGACGACAGCGTTAAACCTGCCGCAAATACAGCCACACCCGAGTTTGCTTTCGCAATCAATGTGAAACAGGGATCAAATATTGGCGGAAATTTAATGCCGACTAAAACCAGAATTACTGCCAGAATAGGAACCCATACTACCGGTTCTTTCAATGCATTCAGAAATGCATTATTGCTCCCTTTATGTACTTTTACCGGTTTACCGTTTTTATCCACTTTTGGTGCTTGATTGCTTGTATCCGTATCTTCTTTCGGATTCAGCAGAATCAACCCGATCGGGATGGTTACGGCATTTACCACAATGGCCACAATGGCCACCACCAGACCTGTTGTTGTATTATTACCAAAAATGGGATCCAATACGGCAAAACCGAGGAATCCGATGGTTGGCGAACCCGCAATCA
>CAMTPG010000351.1 GCA_947074335.1 uncultured Parabacteroides sp. | reverse complement strand
CCGCACAGCCGACATTTCTGCCAGACTGATTGCCGGAAACTGTTGTAGCATTGTTTCTGTCTTTATCTCTTCCATACCGGTCGAAGCCTTATTTGTCACTTTTTCTCTCTTATCGGCTACGAAAGTAGCTTTAGAAGCCGGTTTGCAAAAAAGTAATCAATAAACCCGACAGATTTTCCGGTGAACGTATGGTTTTGGCAGATTCCTGATTTTAGAAACAGCGGGCATAACCGAGTGAGAACGAATCGTAAAGACGGTCTTTCATGCCATGTGTGTAACGGAAGGTGACAATGTTGTTTTTTACATCATATTTCAGGGAATTACGCCAGTGAATGGGGCGGTCGCCATTATTTTCGTAACCGTGTAAAGCCGTGATATCGGTAGCCAGTGATACATTCCGGTAACGTCCGCTTAAACCGAAAGCATAGACCAGCGCATCATTTTGCCGATGCACCATATCATTGGTCATCCAGCAGTAAAAACCCGCCATGGCCTGAATACGCAGTGCAGCTGTTCCGCTTTTGTTTTTCCAGAGATTGCGGGCAATATTAATATCGAACCAATAGGCTGCCGCATCGGTAAAGCGGGCATCAACCAGCCGGCCGCCACTGGCTGTTTTGATCGAGCCGTTCACCAGAATATCAGCATATCGTTCGCTGCGTAACACCTGGAAAAAGGCAGTAACGATCACATCGCCGCTGTAAGCTATCGGACTCTCATTAGCTACCGCATTGCGCTCATCGCGGGTAGCATCTGTATATTTATATTTTTCCTTAATATACCAAATCACCTCCACACCTGCTTTTCCGCGTACAAAAGGTAAAGTGGCACGACCCACAATGTCCATGGTTTTGTCGCCCGAATAATGATGATACTCACCACTCAGCTCTACTTCGTAGCGTTCACTAACCAGGCCGTCGCGCAGTTGAGGCATCGGGAAGGCCAGCGGTCCGAAGTAACGCGGCGAATAAATAAGCAGATCCATATTCTCGCGCCAGCCCTGAGCCTGACCGGAAAACAGCACCATCAGAAAGGTGATAAGAATCAACAGGCGGCGACGGAAGAGTTTTGTCATATTAAAATTTATAATTTTTTCTTAAGGTTGCAAAAGTACATAATTCGACTTGATTTATTACTTTTGTCCTGAACAAATCTTTAAATACGAATACTATGATGAACCGATTCTTTTCGAGATGTCTGCTTCTCGCTGCATTTCTGCTTTCGTTAATTGCGCGATTACAGGCTGCAGAACCTATACAAACGCTGCTTATTACCGGCCAGAATAATCATAACTGGCAGGTTAGTTGCCCGGTTATTAAACAGATACTGGAAAATTCCGGTCTTTTCCGGGTAGATTGTGTCATTACACCCGAACAGGGAGCCGATATGTCCGACTTTATTCCTGATTTTTCAGATTACCAGCTGGTTGTGCTCGATTATAACGGTGATGCCTGGCCTGATGTAACGAACCGTCGTTTTCTGGATTTTGTGAATCGCGGAGGCGGTGTTGTTGTTTATCATGCTGCCGATAATGCATTTGCCGACTGGCCCGAATACAATGAAATCTGTGCTTTGGGCGGCTGGGAAGGACGCGATGAAAAATCAGGTCCTTATGTATACTGGAAAGATGGAAAAATGGTAAAAGATAATTCGCCCGGAGCAGGCGGTTCGCATGGCCGCCAGCATCAATATGTATTGAATGCGCGGGATAAGCAGCATCCGGTAACCAAAGGACTTCCGGCTCACTGGCTGCATGCACAGGATGAGCTGTACGACCGAATGCGCGGACCGGGAAATATCGAATCGCTGCTTTACACGGCTTATTCAGATCCTGAAACCGGCGGCTCGGGTCGCGAAGAACCGCTTTTATTTACGGTCGATTACAACGGAAGTCGTATTTTTCATACCATGCTCGGTCATGCCGGTCCATCCGAAACCGATAATCCCGCCATGCAATGCACAGGATTTCAGGTTACTTTGTTGCGCGGAGCCGAATGGGCGGCAACCGGTGCTGTAAATCAACCCGTTCCCGCCGATTTTCCTACGAAAGAATTAAATACAAAACGTCCGGATTATCGCGCTCAATAAGCTGCAAAAACGAAATTCAAATCCCCTTGCAAAGGAATCAAAATCCCTTTATGAAGGAATTCAAATCCCTTTGCAAGGGGATTTTTTATTGCTCTGCAAAAGCATTTTTATTACCTGCAATCCGGAAAAATGAATGCTGTATCCTCTTTACCCGTTAGTTTCTTTCCAAACATAACATAACGCTATATCTACTGTTCAACCGGAATTAGCTGAGCCGACATTGTAGGAAAATACGGGATGTGCTTTCCCCGTATCGAATAGGTTTCCCAAGGATAAATCGAAGCCAGTGTCTCATGCATGGCTTTAACCAGCTTTTTATTCATAGACGAAGAAATTTTTACTTTCTCGCGATTATCTTTTCGGAAAATCCGAAAATCAATCTCGCTGTTTTTATACCGGCCATCGGCTGTTAACTCTATATTTTCTAATGTAAACAAAATGCGATGATCTGTTAATTTTTGGAACTTCTCAATCGGGAATAATTGTTGAATTTGACTCAGCACATTTTCATCCTTACTCCTATTACCGGTCGATAACTGAGACGCTAAAGGCAGTCCGTCTCGCTTCGAATTGCTATACGATACCTGATTTATCAGTCTTCCGGCATCAAAATAAAGCACCGTCTCGTCCGGATAATAAACATTGAATCCCGTATGTCGATAAAGAACAGGTTCGCCATAACCGGTAGATACAGAATCTGTATACCAGGAAGCTACAATATCTTCGCCTTCGCGGTAAGGTTCAAACAAATCACCAAATGCGTCGGGATTATAAAACTTTTTTTTACTGAGTCTGTCGGCTCCGGTTGCATCATCATTCTCAATACAAATGCTTTTTAAACAGAGCTTATTGTTTTTAAGTTCCCAAACCGCCGTGTAACCATACCAATTGCCGGTAGAAACAGACAGTCTTGCTGGCAGATATTGCCAAATGGCCTCATTCAGGCGGGCATCATGCGCAATGGGTCTGTCTAATAAATAATAAGATTTATTCTGTATATAAATAATATCCGGTTCCTGGCCGGTGGC
>CAMTPG010000350.1 GCA_947074335.1 uncultured Parabacteroides sp. | reverse complement strand
TTTTCTTGCAAATCAAGCGGTCAAATATCCGCTCTCATGAAATCAATAAATCGCTTTTATCTCGATTCGGCTATCGCATAGTAGCATTCATCATGCATATCATCCGCATTTTGGTGAAGAATGGCCACAAGTGTAGTGCTGTTTTCATAAGTCTCCACAATATCGGCTCCTTCGGGAAGCGTTTTGAAATCAGATGCGGGGAGTGAAGACTTTTCGCCCAAATGTTTTTCCAACAACCATTTTAAGCCGGCTTCCTGCTCTTTTAGATAGTCAGTGCCGGTAAGATTTGATGAATTCGATACTTGTATTTTGATATAACAAGTTTCATTGAGTTCCTGAGTATTTGTGAGTAGAAACTCATACTTTATATCAAGAATATTATAGATGCAATTGGTTTTGGGGTTAGCAAGTGCAATGCTCCCTTTCTTCCAGTCCACGCCAAGAAAATCGCGCTCACGCATTCGTTGAGTCGTTGAATGCTCATAGATCAATTCGCCGTCTTTATAGCCTTTAAGACAAATCGGGAAATCTGTTTTCTCGTAAAAATAAGAGCCCCACTGAGAAGTAAAATGCCTCTTTGCAACGCCTTCGTCCACGCTGTACCTGTAAATGCAATAGGTATCAGGTAAATCGGGAGATGACATTTCAATCAAATCGTAATAGTTCAAAAAGTCGGGCAGAGCGGGGAATGTGTATTCATCATTATGACTGAGTATTTGAAATGTCAGAAAATCAAAAGGAGCGGCCAACGGGGTTTCAAGATCCATAAACGGGGTAAGTTCCACCATTTTCAGTTTAAATTTAGCTTCTTCCGGCAGTGTTTCCGGTTCAGGAGTAACAGGAGGTATATCATTTATAATTTCGAGAAGTGTATAAGTTGTGTTCGAACCGTCGGCCGGCGGATTAGCTAATGTTGTTTTATAAACTTCTAATTCATATGCATGATTGTGCACATAATCGAACCCCTTGATGCTGCCAAAGGCAAGAGGAGCATATTCCAACTCACCGTCCTCTTTCACAAGCATACATTCTACAGAAGTGTCGCTGCCCCAGGGTTTGTATGTGCCGGTTTCTGCAGATACATACATTCTGATTGTTTCAACTTTGTCTGCAAGTTCATTTTTATCGCAGCTTACAAAACTCATTACAAACAGGAATAACATCAGTATTCCGGATAAACTTTTTGTTTTCATTTTATTTTATTAAAATTTAAAGCTAAAAGAGCTGCTATCGTTGCCATAATCTTATATTTTCGGAGAGTAACACGATTATTGAGGTTTTCTATAACAATACTATTTTAGTTTATATCACATAACTTTTATGCAAATGTAGTGAAAGCTTACAGTTATGCAATAAATTTAAACTTTTATACATGCGGTTTTTTAATGTTAGGATGCAAATCTGATATATGCCCAAATTTCAGGTTGTAAATAGCATTATTCATAATGTTAAATTCATGTTGTGGTTTTGCAGTTAATACAACTATTTAGCAATGCTAATCAGTTAGTATGCATTATAAGGAATTTCTTTATTTGTAAGTTATAAATTATAAATCACAAATGTTTTTTCATCTTTCCAAATGAAGAATAATTTCCAAATTCAGTGATGGAGACCGTTTGATGTTGCTGATTCTTTTTATATAAAGCAAACTGTTTATTCGATATGTCCGAAAACACAAATAAGGAATCATTTTTTAATCCGAACAATCTCAAATCAAACAAATACTTAAATTTGCATAATTCGTTGATATGTAGTATTTTTGAGCCCGAAATCGTTACAGCCGACTAAATAATAAACTTAAACCAATATATTTTTCGTATTTGAGCCTGATTTCTATCGGAGATTTGGCATAAATAGATAACAAATTGATTTTGAAAACTCAGAATAAAGGAGTATAACTCTCACACTGTCAAAAATATAAAGTTGGAAACGATGCGTTTTTAATCATTATCCGAATTCATGTTTTTCTATAATCCATTAGCAAATGATCGCGCCATTTATTATTTATCTTAAAAACAAAACCTCTTTAGAATTTGAATATAAAAAAGATGTTTCTGATGTAGTACCTGTTGATAAAGGGTTTCGCATTACATTTAATAACGAGAAAATATATACGTATGGTGCTGAGCGGGTTCGTTATTATCCTTATATTTCAACCCGCGAAGCTGTTCGTATTTACGAAAAGGGGAAATTAAACAAGCGTTTTCATATCGCTGATAATTATGGCAGATATCTCATTTTCAGAAATTCCGGTTCTTATTCTGATCCTGTTAAGAATAATGCGGATATTGAGATTTGTGACGAAAAACCAACGATTAAACAAAATAAATCCGTTATCGACTATTTCAGTGAGATTCTCACACATGCCAGCGAGATTTCTTACGAAATGCCTGCAGATGAAGCGGATAATAAACTCATAAACCAGTTAAGTGCAGAACTGTTACTTAATGCATTAAACCGGTTAGATCTTGGCGATTCAAGATCGGCTTTATCTAATTATCTGGATGGTATAAATCCTGGTTTAACTCCTGCAGACGAAGTGCTTATCTATCCTTTCGGTTGCAATGAAAGTCAGAAACAGGCTGTAGAAAATGCATTTTCAAGCAGCATAAGCATTGTTGAAGGACCTCCGGGAACCGGAAAAACACAAACCATACTTAATATTATAGCCAATCTGATTATTCAGAATAAGCATGTGGCTGTTGTTTCAAATAACAATTCTGCCGTATCCAATATACAGGAAAAACTGCAAAAATACGGGTACGGCAATCTCACTGCCATGCTTGGAAATAAGGAGAATATTCAATCTTTTTTTAAAAATATCACCGAACAACAAGCCGACAGCCGGTTTAAATTATCCAAAGAGAAGCTGGATGAGGCAAAAAGCATCATTAAAAATCTGGATGCTCTGCTTATGCAATGTTTCAAATACCGGAATAAACTGGCCTTATTAAAAACCCGGCTTGCCGATGCCGAAACGGAATTTGCCCATATTCAATCCGGACAGAAAATTACTTCTTCGGTTAAAACCGAATTAGATAAAAAATTCTATCGCAAATCGAATTAGATCGGAAGAGCGTCGTGTAGGGAAAGAGTGTAGGCCATAGTGTACATCTCGG
>CAMTPG010000349.1 GCA_947074335.1 uncultured Parabacteroides sp. | reverse complement strand
AATCATGCGAAAAGTAATAAAGAATAAAATTGATCAATCGACGATCAAATCCAATCAGAAAAAATATAATTCGTATTTTGATGAAACAGTCAAAGCCTATTTGTTGTTACAAATTAAGTTTATGGCTATTTGTGTTTTCTCGCTGGGGCTGGCTTATCCGTGGGCGCTATGCATGAAATACAGAGCCAAATATCATCATACCGTGATTTGCGGGCGCAGGTTGAAGTTTATCGGCTGCCCGAAGGATCTGGCGCATCACTGGATTTTCTGGTGGTTGTTATGTATTGTTACTTTAGGGTTGTTCTCGCTGGTGCTGCATGTGCGTATGGAGAAATGGATTACGAGCAATACCATTTATGATGATATGACAACTGATGATATGACAACCGATTCAATTAATTAAGACGCTGATGAAAATTGCATTACTTGTAATTGGTAAAACAGATGCCAGTTATTTTATTGAATCAATCAATGAATATAAAAACAGACTGGTTCATTACATCCCGTTCGAAATGTTGGTTATTCCGGATATAAAGAATGTAAAGAATCTGTCGGAAATACAACAGAAAGAGAAGGAGGGCGAACTGATTCTGAAAGCTTTGCAGCCGGGCGATTATCTGGTATTGCTGGATGAAAAGGGAAAAGAATTTACCTCGACGCAGTTTGCCACTTATCTGGAGAAAAAGATGCATACCGTTCCCAAGCGACTGGTATTTGTGATTGGCGGGCCTTATGGTTTTAGCTCATCGGTTTATCAGGCTGCTTCCGAAAAGATTTCGCTGAGTAAAATGACTTTTTCGCATCAGATGATCCGGCTCATCTTTGTGGAACAGATTTACAGGGCAATGACTATTCTGAATAATGAACCTTATCATCATGAATAAAGAGGATTATGAAACTTGTTGTACTGGATGGATTTACATTAAATCCGGGCGATCTTTCCTGGAAAGGATTGCAGGAATTGGCGGATTGTACCTTTTATGAACGCACACCGGCCGATTTAACATGGGAGCGTGCCCAAGAGGCTGAGGCAGTGATTACCAATAAAGTGGTATTTGATAAAGCGATGATCGACAAACTTCCTAAGCTGAAATACATAGGTGTTTCGGCTACGGGATATAACGTGATTGATTTGCAGGCGGCAAAAGACCATGGCATTGTGGTAACCAATATTCCGGCTTACAGTGCCGACTCGGTGGCGCAGGATGTGTTTGCTTTAATTCTTACCATCACCAATCAGGTAGCGCATTATGCCGCCGAAGTAAGTGCCGGTGTCTGGAGCCGCAGCAAAGATTTTACCTATTGGGATACGCCTTTGCTGGAATTGCATGGTAAGACTATCGGAATTGCCGGACTCGGACATAATGGCATGGGTGTGGCACGAATTGCACTGGCTTTTGGCATGCAGGTCATTGCACTGACATCAAAAACAGGCGCAGCGCTGCCCGAAGGCATACGGGCGGTAACAAAAGAGGAGTTCTTTAAGCAGAGTGATATTGTTACCCTGCATTATCCGCTGACACCCGAAACGCATCATATAATTAATAAAGAGACACTGGCTTTGATGAAATCTTCGGCAATTCTGATTAATACCAGCCGCGGACCATTAGTGGATGAGGATGCACTGGCTGAGGCGCTGAACAATAAACGATTGTTTGCCGCCGGACTGGATGTGATGACGGATGAACCGCCGGCAATCACAAATCCGCTGCTAAAGATTCCGAATTGTTACATTACGCCGCATATCGCCTGGGCTACAATCGAAGCCCGCACGCGACTGATGAATATGCTGATTCAGAATTTTGCATCTTATCTGAAAGGAACTGTGATAAATCAGGTAAACAGATAATCGATTCTGTCAAGAAACAAACAAGGGAATCTTTTAAAAAGATTCCCTTGTTTGTTGAAGCAGGTAATAATCGAGAATGGTCATGGCAGCCATGGCTTCGACAATCGGAACTGCACGGGGCAATACACAGGGATCGTGCCGACCTTTGGCTTTCAATGTAGTTTCTATTCCCTCCTGATCAACAGTTTGCTGCTCTTGTAAAATGGTGGCAACCGATTTAAAAGCGACATGGAAATAAATCGTTTCGCCATTGGATATACCACCCTGAATACCGCCTGAATAATTGGTTTTTGTACGAATATGACCATCTTTTGAACAGAATGAATCATTATGTTCGGATCCGCGGTACAATCCGGCTTCAAAACCATCGCCATATTCGAAACCTTTTGCAGCATTGATACTCAGCATAGCCTGACCGAGTGCGGCATGTAATTTACCGAATGCCGGTTCGCCCAAACCTGCGGGAACTCCCTGAATGATACAGGTAATTACGCCACCGATGGTATCGCCGTCTGATTTAACTTCGGCAATCAAGGCTTCCATTTGTTTCGCTTTTACGGGATCGGGACAGCGCACATCAGTTTGTTCGGTTTTCGATAAATCATAATCCGAATAGGTGCCTTCCAGTTTAATCGGGCCTACTTCTGAGGTATAAGCCTGAAAAGAGATACCTTTTTGTTGCAGACAAAGTTTGGCAATCGCACCGGCTACACAGCGTGAAATAGTTTCACGTGCCGATGAACGACCACCGCCGCGCGGATCGCGAATGCCATATTTTGTCTGATAGGTGTAATCGGCGTGCGACGGCCGATACACCTGTTTCATATTATCATAATCCGAAGAATGTTGGTTTTTATTCCAGACGATAAATCCGATCGGGGTTCCGGTGGTTTTTCCTTCGTAAATGCCCGAAAGAAACTGAACTTCATCCTCTTCTTTGCGGGGAGTTGTTAATTTGGATTGTCCGGGTTTACGCCGATCCAGTTCATGTTGGATAAAAGCCATATCCAAGACAATGCCTGCAGGACAACCATCAATTACTCCGCCTATTCCGGGCCCGTGTGATTCACCAAATGAGGTGAGTCTGTATAAATTACCAAAACTATTCATTCGTATTATCCATTCAGATTAGTGACAACCGCTGCAACCGCAACCGCCTTCTGCCTGATCTCCGCAATCACCACCTTCGCAATCGCCACAACCGCAAGAAGATGCAGATAAAGCAGCTACCTCTTCGGCAGTAGGTTCGTGTACATCAAGTACTTCACCGGTAA
>CAMTPG010000348.1 GCA_947074335.1 uncultured Parabacteroides sp. | reverse complement strand
CCGCAGGCAAAAAACATATTAATAAAGAATCCGAAATGTTGCGAATGATTATTGAATAATCCTTTAAATCCTTCAATAATATACGGACAAAGGAAAATAGCCAGCGAATTCATGGCCATCATACAGGAAAGAGCAGTTGTGATCTTTCGCGGAATAGCTGTTCTTGTTGTTTTATTATACAACTGTGGCTGAATGGTTCCATAACCAAAACTGCCGATAAAACAACCTAAGCCAATCAGGTAAATGTTGCTGGAAAGTACTACGATCAGTAAGCCGATCGCCATACAGGCCGTACAAAACATTTTAGTACCATGTTTAAAGAATTTTACAATGTTGTTGATGAAGAAACCCGGAAGCATCATGGCAAAAAATACAACCGACATCAATATACCGGCCACACCTGCATTGTAATTGTATTCTTCCAACAAAATAGCACTGTTTACCACAACCACATCAATGGTATATGCAGCCAGAAAATAGAATAACATAATCTGTAACAGCTTACCCATTAAAATACCCCGCTTACCGAATTTAGTTTCATCGACCACTTCCTGAGCCGGAGTTTCGGTTTTGTCACTATCATTAATTAAGGTATCGCCACCTTTTATTCGTTTCAGGCTGAAACAGAAAAAGAAAGTAACCAAAGGCAATAAATAAACCAGGAATGGAAGATGCCAGTCTACCATGGCAAGACGACCGGTTACAAAAGATACCACAATCAATGTACCATTTGTAATACCCGAGCCAATACCAAGCTGCTTCGATCGATACTCGCCTGTAAAATATTTACCGATCATACCGGTGGTAAAGGGTGCAACAATACCGCCTCCGATACCTAATAAGGCCGTAATGGCTATCAATTGCCAGATTTCGGTTGCGAAAAAATAAAGTACGCCCGCTCCGGCGAAGATTAATAATCCAACATCCATTACCAACAAATCCTTTACCTTTTCGGCAACTTTTGCAGAAATAATAACTAAGGGAATCATAATTAATCCGGGCAGTGAAGTTAACATTTGAATTTCAACTTCAGATGCATGCGGAAAGATTTTCTCTAATTGTCCTAAAACCGGTGCCATTGCAAAACCACAAAGTGCCTGTAGCATACATATTGAATAAATGGCAACCAATTGAAACCCTGAAATAGGGGCTTTGCCCGTTTTGATGCTCATAATAAATTTATTTTGATTAATTAGTTATTTCGGTTTGGTTTTAGAAAAACAACGGACATTCGTAAATGTTTAGTTTTAAAACTGAAACTTTTTAACTTGTTGAATGGTTAGTGTTTAATAATTAACCAAATAGGATTAGATAATCAATATAAACAGTCACAATTATGGAACAGATGAATGTTGCCCGACTAATGGTGAAATGTCTGGAAGAAGAGGGTGTAAAATATGTGTTTGGTCTTCCCGGCGAAGAAAATATACATTTTGTAAATGCCTTACACGATTCAAAAAAAATCCGGTTTATCCTGGTTCGTCATGAACAGGGTGCATCTTTTATGGCCGATGTATATGGTCGTATTTCAGGTCAGGCCGGAGTTTGTGCCTCCACTTTGGGGCCTGGAGCCATTAATTTATTGCTGGGTGTAACCGATGCAAATACGGATTCGGTTCCGGTTGTTGCTTTTTCGGCGCAAGTAGGGATTAATCGTATTTATAAAGAAACACATCAATATGTGGATGTTGTAAACCTCTTTAAGCCGGTTACTAAAACGGCTGCCATGGCGCTGACACCCGAATCAATACCCGAAATGATTCGTGCCGCTTTTGATAAGGCACAGGCCGAACGTCCTGGTGCCGCCTTTCTGGCTATTCCGCAGGATATAGAAAATAAACCGATACCTGCAGGATGCGCACCGGTTAAACTGCGGCCTAAACATAAATCATATCCTGATGCAACAGCCATTCTGGAGGCCGTAAATCTGTTAAAAACCGCAAAAAATCCGATTATGCTCATTGGCTATGGTGCTGTTCGAAATCATGCCGAAACAGAAATTCGCGAATTATGTAATTATCTCCGGATTCCTACAGCCACCACCTTTATGGCAAAAGGCGTCGTGTCTGATCGGGAAGAGCATGTATTGGGAACCGTGGGTTTTATGAAACATGATTATGAGAATTTTGCTTTTGATAAAGCCGATGTTATTCTGGCAGTGGGCTATGAACTGGAAGAATTTGCTCCGGCAACCATAAATCCGGATGCAGATAAAAAAATAATACATATCAATACCTTTATTCAGGACATCGATGCGTGTTATTCGATAGATGTAAGTATTGAAGCTGATATTGCCGAATCCGTAAAATTACTGACTGATGAGCTGAAGCGCGAAAAGATTACATGTAAAAAATCGGATGCAGCCATTAAAAAGCTGGTTGCCGACGAGTTAAACCGTTTTGATCATGATCAGAGTATGCCTGTAAAACCGCAAAAACTGATGAAGGTAATTCGCGATTGCATGAAAGATGATGAAATCGTTATTGCAGATACCGGTGCCGTAAAAATGTGGATGGCGCGTCTGTATCCCACATACGAGCCCAATACCTGCATGGTTACAAATGGTTTATCTACTATGTCGTATGCACTTCCGGGAGCAATCGGTGCTCATTTTGCCAAACCCGGCAAACGTGTGCTGGCAGTAACGGGTGATGGTAGTTTTATGATGAACTCGCAGGAGATGGAAACTGCTGTTCGCGAAAAAGTACCTTTGAAAATTCTGATTTGGGAAGATAAAGCTTACGGACTCATCAAATGGAAAATGGATATGGATTTAAAGATGCACAGTGAAGTGGATTTCACAAATCCTGATTTTGTAAAATATGCCGAAAGCTTTGGTGCCCGCGGTTACCGGATTGAAAAAGCAGAAGATCTGGAACCCACAATTAAGAAAGCACTCGATGAAGAGGGCGTATCACTGATTGTATGTCCGGTGGATTATTCAGAAAATGTGAAACTCACCGATAAACTGGGCGAACTGAAGATGCCGAATTAATTATAGTCTGTTTCAGGCAGAAATCAGAAGCAGGAGGCAGATTCCGATTGTCACAAGTAAATTCTGACAATCGGAATCTGCCTCTTTTTTTGTTAAATATCGGGAACGGATTTTTAGCCGGATCAAACATAGACTGCCAT
>CAMTPG010000347.1 GCA_947074335.1 uncultured Parabacteroides sp. | reverse complement strand
GCGCATTCTAATATCAGACCGGCGGCAGCCACATCCCATTCGCCAAGAAAGGCTTCGATGCGGGCATCGTACCGACCGCAGGCAATATAACAGATTTCGGGAGCCGCGGCGCCCAGGAGGCGAAGCCCCGAGGCACGCCCGTAAAGCGAATGCAACAATTTTTCGGCTATCGGTTTATAGCCCTCCACATTATAAGGCAACCCGAGACCGATAAAAGCTTTATCAAGCTGATTTACTCCCGAAACCCGAATTTCTTTTCCATTCAGATAAGCTTTACCCGATTTAATGGCATAAAAACATTCATCGCGTCCTACTTCGTAAACAACACCCAGCAAAATTTCTTCGTGTGTGCGCAGAGCGATACTAACAGCATAAGGATAACTATTATGAATAAAATTGCTGGTACCATCCAGCGGATCAATGACCCAGTAATAGGTTTCGTCGGTTAAACAGCCACTTCCCTCTTCGGCGATAAAACCGGATCCGGGTAATAATGCTCCTAATTTTTCGATCAGCATTTTCTCGGAGGCTTTATCTACATAGGATACATAATTATGTAATCCTTTTTCTTCAATTTTTTCCGGATCGAAAGCTTCTCTTTCCTGTTTCAAGAACAGACCTGCCTCGCGTGCTATCTGCTGTACAGAAGCACAAATATGAAATAAATCTAACATGGTTTTTAATTTTAAAACAAACAAAATTAAATTTTTATTGTGATTCCATTTGCTTTTGTTATTATTGTAACAAATAAAATCAAACAAAAGAGTGCTTTTTTTCGTTATTATTATACAACAGGAGTCAATATAACACATGAAGCGTTGGACTAAACGAATAGGAATTATCTGCCTGATACCGGTTGCGTTAATCATCCTGATTTCTATTCTATTATATATACCACCCATACAGGATTTTGCTGTGCATAAAGCTGCTCAATATGCCAGTAAAGCTACAGGTATGGAGTTTCAGATCGGACAGATACGTCTGTTTTTCCCCATCAAACTAAAAATCAAAGAGGTTGATATAATTCAGAAAAGCGATACCTTACTATCACTGGGCGAGCTGAGAGTCAGTGTAAGTCCGTGGCCGCTATTCAAAAAAGAAATACTGGTAAACAATATCGAAATAAACCGGGTAAATGTAAATTCGGGCGATCTGATTAAAACCATGCAATTTACGGGCAGCCTGGATCATTTTGACACTAAAATCGATAAAATCAGTCTGAAAGATCACACCATTCATTTTGACAAAATAAACCTGTCTGATACAGATATTCATTTGATTATAAAGGATACAGCTGCCACAAAAGAGGATACTGCCTCAACCAAAACAGACTGGAAAATCTACCTCAACCATCTGCAGCTGGATCAGATTGGTTATTCCATGCAATCCGATTCACTGCATCTGAATGTAATGGTAGACAAAGCCGGCCTGGATCAGGGCGTGGTAGATCTGGAAAAGATGTATTATGGAGGAAAAACGTTTTTCCTGGATAATTCTTCTTTTGCTTATGATCTGAATGCGAAAGCTCCGGCCGAAGGATTTGATCCGGAACATATGGATTTTAGTCAGATCAATATCCGTATCGAATCTTTTGGTTATGGAGAAAATGATCTGCATGGCGATTTCAAAGCATTTCATGCCGTAGAGCGCTCGGGGTTTGAAATTGAAAGTCTTACGGGAACCATCGAAAGTGATCAGACGCTGATTAAAACATCCGATCTGTTACTGAAAACGCCCTACTCCGATATTCGCTTTATGGTGAACCTGCCGCTCAGCGCCATCAAAAAGAATCCGAGCGGAACCATTCAGGCCATGCTCACGGCATCGGTGGGTCGCGAAGATGTGCTCTTTTTCTGGGGCGCCGCCAACGAACAGTTCCGCACAGAATATCCGCAGGATGATATCGAGCTGGTAGCCGGCGTGGAAGGTAATTTTGATGCGCTGCGCCTGCGCGAACTGCATCTTTCGCTTCAGAATGCATTCGATCTGGAGGCTTCGGGCGAAATTTATGCCCTCAACAATGCGGTAACGCGTGCCGGCGAAGTAACGATGACGCTCGAAACGTACGATCTGGATTTTGTGCTCGCCATGCTTCCCGAATCGCAACGCGAACGATTCAAACTACCGCAGATGCAACTCAATGCCGAAGCACATCTCAATAATGGTACCTATCAGGCAGATCTGTTGCTGCAACAGGGACTTTGCAAAATTGAGCTGCAGGGAGAAATTGATCCGAAGGCTCAGACCTACGAGGCCGCATTGAAAGTAGACAGTCTGAATCTGACCAAGTTTATGCCGGGCGATTCGTTGATGCAACTGGCCGCCGCATTCCGGGCTTCGGGAAGCGGCTTCGATCCCTTCGGAGCCGAAACCCGGCTGAAGCTGGATGCCGATATCAATAATATCCGGTATGGTTTTGCCACACTGGCCGATATCCGGCTGAATGCTTCGCTCGAAAAGAATCAGGCGCAACTGAATTTTGCAAGCAGCTATCCGCCGGCTCTGCTTGATTTTGTGCTGAAGGCGTCATTATATAAAGATTCGGTCACCGCCAAACTGGATATGAATGTGGGACGGCTCGATTTCAGGGCCTTGCATCTGTTCTCCGATTCGCTGGCTACCACATTTAAACTCAGTGGCACAGCCATGAGCAATCTGAAGACAGATAATGAACTGAATCTGTCGCTGACCGACTGGAAAATGGCTACCAATACCGGTGTGTATCCTTTCCTTCCTTTAGATCTGCATCTGAAAAGTTTTAGCGACACCACCGATATCCGGTTCAGCACCGGCGATTTGAATATGCTTTTGCTGGGCAATCAGGATATCCAGGCGATGCTGGCTAAAATCAATGTAATCAATACAAAGATTAAAACACAGATAGCCAACAACGAAAATGTTAATATCGAAGCCTTAAAATCGGATCTGCCCGATCTGCATTTTCTGCTTACTGCCGGAAAAGATAATGCGGCCTATAACATTGCCAAATTCTATAAAATGACATTCGACAGTCTGGCTGTTGACTTTGACATGACGCCCGAAGCCGGCATTTTCATGGATATGGATGCTTTCGGATTTATGCGCGATACCATGCGCATTGATTCTATTTGCTTTATGATGCATCAGGATACCGCCGG
>CAMTPG010000346.1 GCA_947074335.1 uncultured Parabacteroides sp. | reverse complement strand
TAATTGAACATTTTCGGGTTTTTCAAGATAAACAGAGTTGCTATCTTCTAAAACAGGAACAGCTTCTTTTTCATTTTTATCAAAGAAAAATGAATAAGTCAGCAACACCGCAAAAAAGGATAATATCAATGCTTTCATTCTTTGTTAAATTTTAATCATATACCTATATGATGCTTTAATAACGTCAAAAGCTGCATGAATATTACAAAAAATATAAATTTTATTGTCAAACTCATTACAAGAATTTGAAGATTACAATCTTTCAACCTGAATAACAGGTCTTTTAGTATATTGTTTTATAAAAAATCGGGAAAAGATATTTTTTTATCTTTTCCCGATACTATTTTAGATTAATTTGGAGAATTAAGCTCCGAAATCATCAAAGTGAAGCATTTCGCGTGGTACGCCCAGATTTTCGAGCATGGTTTCTACGGCTTTCGACATCGGGCCGGGTCCACACATGTAGTATTCGATATCTTCAGGTGCTTCGTGATCTTTCAGATAAGTATCGTAAATTACCTGATGAACAAAACCTGCAGTATACGGAACACCGGCAGCATCTGCTGCAGGATCCGGACGGTCGAGTGCCAGATGGAATTTGAAGTTCGGATACTCTTTCTGAATTTCAAGGAAATCTTCCAGATAGAATACTTCATTCAATGCACGGGCACCGTAGAAATAATTCATGATACGATCAGTTGTTTTCAACGTCTTCGTCATGTGCATAATCTGTGCACGAAGCGGAGCCATACCGGCACCACCGCCTACCCACATCATTTCGCGTTTGGTGCTGAAATCCGGATGGAAATCACCGTAAGGACCACTCATCATCACCTTATCACCCGGTTTCAGGGTAAAGATATACGAAGAAGCGATACCCGGACTCACATTCTGGAATCCCACTTCGGGCCTTGGTTTAAACGGAGGCGTAGCAATACGAACCGTTAACATGATACGATCGCCTTCGGCCGGATAGTTGGCCATAGAATAAGCACGGATAGTAGGTTCTGTATTTTTACATTTCAAACCAAACAAACCGAAATTCTTCCAGGCTTCAGCATATTCATCACCAATCAGTGATTTATCGATGTCTTTATCATAATCCATATCGTAAGCCGGAATCTTAATCTGAGCATACGAGCCCGGGATAAAGTCCATGTGTTCGCCCGGAGGCAAAGCCACAATAAACTCTTTGATGAAGGTAGCCACATTTTTGTTGCTGATTACCTCACACTCCCATTCTTTCACACCGAATACAGAATCCGGTACCTGAACGGTCATGTTTTCTTTCACTTTACACTGACAAGCCAAACGCCAGTTATCTTTTACCTCTTTACGAGAAAAGAATACCTTTTCGGTAGGCAGGATCTCTCCGCCTCCTTCTACAACCTGGGCACGGCACTGACCGCATTTACCGCCACCGCCACAAGCTGATGACAGAAAAATACCGCCACTCTGCAAAGCACCCAACAGCGTTCCGCCAATCGGTGTTTCAATATCTTTTTTGCTGTTTACTTCCAGTTTTACATTACCGGAAGGTACCAATTTCGCTTTAGCGAACAAAAGAGCACATACAAGGATCAGTGTAATCACAAGGAAAACAACTGCACTCACTGCAATGGTAAGTCCGCCTGACATTAATAAAATCATTTTTATTCTTGTTTTTAATGCGTTAATACTTAAATCTTAAGACCTGAGAAACACATAAAGGCGATACCCATCAAACCGGTTACGATAAAGGTAATACCCAGCCCTTTTAATGGTTTCGGAACATGCGAGTAAGCCAGTTTCTCGCGGATAGCCGCCATACCGACGATAGCCAGCAACCAGCCGATACCCGAACCTAAACCATAGACTGTAGCCACACCCACATTGGGAAATGCGCGCTGCTGCATGAATAATGAACCACCTAAGATGGCGCAGTTCACGGCAATCAGCGGAAGGAAAATCCCGAGTGAAGCATACAATGAAGGTGAGAATTTCTCAATAATCATTTCTACTAATTGTACAAAAGAGGCAATTACCGCGATGAAAATGATCAAAGAGAGAAAACTCAGATTTACATTTTCGTACTGCGGGCCCAACCAGGACAACGCACCTTCAGTGAGTACATAATTTTCAAGTATATAGTTAATCGGCAGCGTACAAACCAAAACGAAGGTTACAGCGATACCTAATCCTAATGCTGTCTTTACATTCTTTGATACGGCAACAAACGAACACATACCCAGATAGTATGCGAACAACATGTTGTCTACAAAAATGGAGCGGACAAAAACACTTAATATATCTTCCATTCTATTCGTAATTTAATCAGTTAGCATTAATTTTCCTGAAGTTCTTTGTTTCGTCCACGATGAACCCAGATAATCACGGCAATCACAATCAATGCCATCGGAGGCAAAATCATCAATCCGTTGTTTACATAACCCAGTTCATAGAATTTCTCAGGAATTACCTGGAAACCCAGCAGTGTGCCCGAACCCAATAATTCGCGGAAGAAGCCCACAATGATCAGAATCAATGTATAACCCAGACCGTTACCCACGCCATCGAGGAATGATTCCCACGGACCGTTACCCAGTGCAAACGCCTCCAGACGTCCCATCAGTATACAGTTGGTAATGATCAGACCCACGAATACGGAAAGTTGTTTATTTACATCATAAGCATAAGCTTTAAGCACTTCACTTACTATTGTTACCAAAGCAGCCACAACCACCAGCTGAACAATGATACGAATACGATTCGGAATAGTATTACGCATCAACGAAATAATTACATTGGCAAAAGCCATTACCGCTGTTACCGAAATACCCATTACAATGGCAGGTTCCAGTTTAGAAGTTACCGCCAAAGCCGAACAGATACCCAGCATCTGTATCACAACCGGGTTATTTACGCTAAGCGGGCCAACCAGTATCTCTTTATTTTTACTTGATAATAATCCCATCTTTACTTAATTTTTTGCGGTTAAAAATTTAACATAACCATCCAGACTGTCAAACAACATGGCACCAACTCCGTTGCTGGTAATTGTACCACCCGAAACACCGTCTACATAATCCTGTCCTTCAACACTTTTTCCCGGTTTAACCACAGCGATTGATTTGAAAATACCATCCACAAACAGACGTTTTCCTTTAAACTCGTTGC
>CAMTPG010000345.1 GCA_947074335.1 uncultured Parabacteroides sp. | reverse complement strand
CAGCAGTTCAGCATCTTATGGATAAAACAAAACCGGATAGCCGTTTTTCAACAGTTATCCGGTTTATATCGTTCGGAAAATGAATCGTATCGATTACTGTTTTCCTTCGGTTGTAACCTCTTTATTGATCTTTTTCGCCAGACCCTGCAATACATTACCCGGACCCAGTTCGATGAAATAATCGGCTCCGTCGGCAATCATGTTTTGTACACTTTGTGTCCAGCGTACGGGTGCTGTAAGCTGTGCAATCAGATTTTCTTTGATCACATCGGGACAGGTTTCGCCTTTCGTGCTCACATTCTGATAAACCGGACAAACGGGCGCACTGAATGTTGTGGCTTCGATAGCTGCAGCCAGCTCTTCGCGTGCCGGCTCCATCAGCGGCGAGTGAAATGCTCCGCCTACTTTCAGTTTCAGGGCACGTTTGGCACCGGCAGCCAGCAACTGTTCGCAGGCTTTATCGATACCGGCCATCGAACCCGAGATAACCAACTGTCCCGGACAGTTGAAATTGGCACATACCACAATCTCATCGTCGATACCGTTGCAGATTTCTTCTACTTTTTCATCAGCCAGACCCAGTACGGCGGCCATGGTTGAGGGTGCTGCTTCGCAGGCTTTTTGCATCGCTCCGGCACGCTTCGATACCAACACCAGACCATCTTCGAAAGAGAGTGCATTGGCAGCAACCAATGCCGAAAATTCACCCAGCGAGTGGCCGGCAACCATATCGGGTGTAAACGCATCGCCCAGCGTTTTAGCTAAAATTACTGAATGCAGAAAAATAGCCGGCTGAGTTACTTTTGTTTGTTTCAAATCTTCATCAGTTCCTGCAAACATTAAATCGGTAATGCGGAAACCTAATATTTCATTGGCTTTTTCGAAAAGGTCTTTTGCAAGCTCATTGTTGTCGTACAGGTCTTTACCCATTCCGACAAACTGTGCTCCCTGACCCGGAAATACATACGCTTTCATTTTCTAATAATTTTCTAATTTTAATTTTTTAAGACCCCGCAAAGGTAATAAATTTAGAAATATGAACTAACTATTCAATTCAAATCGTATATTTGTATCGTCATTAGTTAAATCATTAACACTAAATAAGTATAATATCATGAACGAATTATTATTTTTGGGAAACCTCGGAACCGGCGAGATTATTATCATCGCCATTATTGTTTTACTTCTGTTTGGCGGTAAAAAAATACCTGAACTGATGAAAGGCATTGGTAAAGGTGTGAAAAACTTCAAAGACGGAGTAAAAGGTCTGGAAGACGACATCAAATTAGACGACGACGATAAGAAGTAATCTGATTAAATGGGAAATCAAGTAGAGATGTCCTTCTGGGATCACCTGGAAGAACTTCGTTGGACTTTATTTCGTTCTATTTTAGCGCTTCTTGTTTTTGCCATAGGTGGCTTTATCGTAATGCCCTGGCTTTTCGATCATGTCATTCTGGCGCCCTGTTCATCAGATTTTATCTTTTACAGGTGGTTGTGTAATCTCAATCAATGGCTTTGTAATATAAGTCCGTACTTTGATGTACTGCCCGACTTTTGTAATGATGGTTACCATGTGGAAATCTTCAACATTAAACTGGCCTCGCAGTTCTTTATTCATATGACCACTTCGTTTTGGCTGGCCCTGGTACTTACCTTTCCCTATCTAATGTGGGAAGTCTGGAAATTTATCAGTCCTGCCTTGTACGAAAACGAAAAGAAAAATGTACGCTTAGTATTCTTTTTTGGTACAATCATGTTTTTTATTGGTTGTGCTGTAGGATATCTTATGGTATTTCCGATGACACTTCGCTTTTTGGCAACTTATCAATTAAGCTCAGCTATTATCGAACAGGTATCACTCGATTCTTATATGGATAACTTCCTGATGTTGGTGTTTATCATGGGAGTCGTGTTCGAAATGCCTATATTGTCGTGGTTATTGTCGCAAATCGGAATACTGAATCGCTCTTTCTTCCAAAAATATCGCCGTCATGCGGTTGTGGGATTGCTTGTTTTGGCAGCCTTTATCACACCAAGTGGCGATCCGTTTACACTCGGGGTTGTATTTTTCCCCTTGTACGGACTCTACGAACTGAGTGCTTTATTTGTTAAAAAGGCACCCAAAGAGGAGGAAGATGAAGACGAAGACCAATCAACCGATACGGAAACAGCAAAAGCCTGAACTAACCAGGTTTTAAAATAGTTATAAAAGAGGTGTAACCTTGCAGGGTTGCATCTCTTTTTTTATTTTTGTAATGAACTTAAGCAAAAAATAAACAAATGAAACACATTTCCTTACTGGCAGTCTCTCTGCTGGCTTTTGCAGCCTGCACGCCTCAGATTAAAGAAGAGACGGAAGATTTATCGAAATATGTAAATCCGTTTATCGGTACCGATTTTACCGGAAATACATATCCGGGAGCACAGGCTCCGTTTGGGATGGTACAGTTAAGCCCTGACAATGGTTTGCCGGGTTGGGATCGCATTGCCGGTTATTTTTATCCGGATACTACAATTGCCGGATTCAGTCATACGCATCTTTCAGGCACCGGCGCAGGCGATTTATATGATATCTCTTTCATGCCGGTAACCAATCCGTATAAAGAGGCTCCGCAGCCGCTGGGCATTTATTCGGTGTTTTCGCACGATGATGAGGAGGCTCATGCCGGTTATTACCGCGTGATGCTGCAGGATTATAATATTAATGTGGAGCTTACCGCTACCGAGCGTTGCGGTATTCAGCGTTACACCTTCCCCGAAGCAGATGCCTCAGTTTTTCTGAATCTGAAAAAGGCGCTGAACTGGGATTTTACACAGGATTCGTATATTGAAGTGATCGATTCTGTAACCATTCGCGGCTATCGTTTCTCTGACGGCTGGGCAAAAGATCAGAAGGTTTATTTCCATACCCGTTTCTCGAAACCTTTTGATAGTTATTCGATGGATACAACAGCCATCGTTACCAAAGCCGATGGTCGGATTGGAACGGCTTATATCGGTTGTTTTAATTTCAAAACAAAAAAAGATGAACAGATTCTGGTAAATACCGGTATTTCGGGCGTAAGCATGGAAGGTGCTGCCAAAAATCTGCAGGCCGAAGTGGCGAAGAATGATTTCGACCATTATCACAGACTGGCTGTTGAAAACTGGAAT
>CAMTPG010000344.1 GCA_947074335.1 uncultured Parabacteroides sp. | reverse complement strand
TTGCGTGCCGTAATCAGACTGATTGATGATTTATGTGCCATGGAGCTGGATATCGAAGCACTCGAACTGATTGTTTTTGTGTTCGGATTTATAGACCGGAAGCAATTAACGCCCGATTCGTATCACTTGATGTGGAAACTGCAATATCTGTTTGCCCGGATACATTACCAAAATAAGATTCCGGATAAAGCTGAAGAAATGAATCTGCTTGTGGAGGATGAGTTGAATCATTTTAAGGTGGCGCATCCCGAAATGGCACTGAATGATCCGGCTTATATTGAGCTGGCGGTTGAGAATCTGCTCTTGAAAGCCCGGCTGGAAGCGGCGCAGGGTATGCTTTCCCACACTGTCATATCGGCAATGGAGTATGCGTTTAAGAAACTAAACAGCCTGTTTTTCGGACAAAAAGAATCGTGCTATTTTGAGTTGACGGCTCAACTCTATGCACAGTTGCTGAGTGGCTATGAAGAAACCGATCAGGAGCAGGCGACCGGATTCAAACAACAGTTCGATACGCTTTTTGAGGGCGAACGCTGGATGTTTGACTACTGTTTTGAGTTGCCCGAACGCATCCGCAAGGCCGGAATCGCACTGTATACCAACAATAACATGACAAGCGAATTTTTATATAATTCGGGATATGTTTTGCTTTGGAATCTGCACACGATGGTTCCCGATAACCGATTTTTTATCAAAATGCTATTTAATGCCACCATCAGCAAGTTGTTTCTCACCGATGATTATTCGCAGAACGGGAATATGACCGCCTTTTTAGATATGATGCGCGATGATGTGGACTATTATTTGCAGGAAATATTACAAATTCAGCTCTATCAGCAGAAGTCTGTTGCCCATTTACAGAAAGAGTATACGAAGGAGAAACAGATGGCGGGTTACATCATCAAGACACACGAGAAGCAGATTCTCGAATCGGGAAATCCCGCCATGAAACAGTGTTATTGTCTGCTCAAAGAATCGCCCGCCGAAGCCATCAAAACCTGCTTTGGAGCTGCCACTCCCGAAGAGCTGCTGGCTGCTACCGATTTTTGTGTATTGAATTTGCATGAACCGGCCTATGCGCAACAGATACTGGAATTGATTACTCCGCCGGACGACGATGCCGAAAACGAACATGACAGGCTGCACATCGCACTGTTAAAAGCGGTCTGCAGGCTGCAGAACAAGGCATTGGAGGAGGCACTGCAGTTGCTCTCTCCTATCGCCGATGCTATCTTTACCAAAAAACAGATTCATTCGGAGATCGAAGCCGATCTGATGAATCTGTATAGTGCCATTGCTCTTCAATTGCCGACAAGTGGCTATGAGGCAATCCAAAAAAATGAATTCGTATTTATGCTGCTACTTAATGGTGTGTATCGGCAGACTGCGAGTCAGCTTTCGCTGAACAGGGCCTTTTATAGTGTCTGCATGTGTTCGGAGCTGATTATTCCGCAATTGGTGCGTGGTGGTTACTTTGAACTGGCGGCCGAAAACAGCTCTTTTCTGAAAAAGGCGATTCAAGAGATGACTTCACTGAAATTCAATGAATCATTGTTGTTCTATTCGTTGTGTAAAGGCTATCTGACGCTCTCTGTATATTACGAATATATCGGGAAATACGACGAGATGCTGTATTACATGAAACAGGCTGAATCATCGGCACTGGAACTGGTGTTGAAATATCCCCATAACATGGATCTGTTGCGCGAGTATGCCACAATTCGGGATGAAAAAGGTCGCATTTATCTGACCTTATTAAATGCATCCGACAAGGCTCTGGGCTGTTTTAAAGAGGCTAATTCGTTGTTTATCTCACTCCATAAACACTCGGGCTGCCTCTTGAGTTTCGATGATCTGATGACGAATCATCATCATCTGATGAATGCCTTAAATCATCAGAAGCAATTTGAAGAGGCGGCGAAAATCGGCGAAGAGGCGATCGAAGCCATGAAGCATAAAGCGGGTTATGATAACTTACGACTGCAGGCCATTATTTGTGATGCGCTAAGCGATCAGTACAAGGCGATGAAAGAGAAAGATAAAGAGCTGACAGCCTTGCTGGAGGCGCGCACTGTATTTGAACAGATGCTCGAAAGCAATCCGGATGATGAGCTTTATATACGCGATTATATTCAGTCGGGGCTGCGCCTGACCGATTATTATCTCTATCACGGTAAAACGTACGACGAGACTAAAACACTGATCTTTGAACTGTACGAACGGGTTAACCGGGCATTGCAGACCAATCCTGCATCAATCAAACTGAAGGAGCTGCATCTGGAGATTCTTTCGCGCTTGTCGGTGATCTATTTCTGGGCCGGCGAAATGACAAACGGACAACAGGAGCTGCAGCAGTTTATTGATATCGCCACCCAAAGCATCTTTGAACTGAAACAGTACGCGATTATTAACCTGTTGTATCGCGGATTGAACCGCAACTTCGATTTGTTTATCACGCTGGGTATGGCCGAAGCGGCGCAGAAGCTGCTGGCTGTCGAGCTGAAGCTGAAAAAGGATCTGATTCAGCAAAAGATTCTCAAGGAAGAAGATGCCGGACTGGATTCGATCGTGAAGAAACTGGAGATTATTGAACAATTAAACCATCCGCAGTAAACAACAGCATATTAAGATGAAAAGACATAACCTGCATATCTTTATCGACAGAACATTATCAGGGAATATTTGGCGTCAGAGCATTGTATTTCTGATTTTGATTGTTTGTTCGCTTTTTAGTTTCTGGCTGCTGGGCCAACTATTCGGCATCCCGTTTCATCGCGATCAGGAGCATAACGGATATGGAAATGTATGGAATCTGATTTACTTTTTTACGGATACGGGATCGCTTCCCAGCGCTACCGACGAGAACCGGTGGTTTACTTACGTGATCGGTTTTATCGGCTCGGTGCTGTTGGGCGGTGTTTTGATTTCTACGCTGAGTAATATCTTTGAGCGCCGGGTAGAACAAATAGAAAAGGGACGGGTACGCTACCGCTTGCACGAACATGTGATTATTGCCGGATATAATCAGGCTACTTTGGGTTTAATCCGGCATGTTTCGAAAATGCCGAATTATGCGGATTCGCCCATCGTTTTGCTGACAAATCACGATGCCGAACGGGTCAGGCTGGCATTGGCATCGAATCTGCCCGAAGCAGTCTCCGCCAAAGTGGTGGTATATCACGGATACCGGGGCGATCCGGA
>CAMTPG010000343.1 GCA_947074335.1 uncultured Parabacteroides sp. | reverse complement strand
CTTTCTGTACTTTCACTTCGCCCGATGTTAGTTCCATCCGGATCAGATAAGCGCCTGCAGGCAGCGAACCGGTTTGAATAACGGCAGCCGGCCGGTTTTGCAGAAGCATGGTCTGACCGCCGGCTGCAATAAACGAAATGGTTTTTACCTGTTCGTGACCGCTCAGTGTAATCTGGTTGCCGAAACGTGCAGGATAAATAGTTACTGCGGGTATGGTCAGCGATTCATTGCTTGTGGTAATCCGTGTTGATGCCGGTTCCGCCTCACTCTCTTCATCGCCGTACAGAGCAGATACACTGTATAAATATTCGCCGTCGGCCGGTTGATTTTCCTGATAGGCAAGGTTCGCAGCCAGACTCTCACCGCGGAACGTACCGTTTCTGTAAATGCGGTAAGCGGTTGGTTCGGTAAAGGCTTCAATGCGGACACTGCGTGTGCTGACGGCCGACTCTTCCTGCATTGCGGCAGCCGATTTTGTCGGGTTCAGGCTCAGCACAGGCGTTGTGCTTCGTGTCAGTACGGAAGCAGTCTGTGCCGTAGGCTCAGCTTCGATTTCGAGCGAACTGATGCTTATTCCGATGTAAAAGTTACCGGTAAAACCCGATGCAGGTTCATACATGGTTTCCCAGCTTTCGCCATCCATCGAGGCAACATTGCCTTTATTGAGTACCGCCGGTCCGTTATCGCATACAATCGGATAAGATCCTGTTTTGATATTATTTATATAGGTGGCCACTACCAGTTCTGATGCTGCATCAATCCGATAAGGCGTGTTAAGCTGCACGTTGTTGAGCTGTCCGTACAGCGGAGTCTTCACCTCTTGTGTATAGATACGATTTCCCTGTTTAATATAAATCGTATAGTCGGCACCCTGAATCGGAATAAACTGCACATACTTAATGCGTTTCTGATCAACCGGTGACAAGTCGGAGGTTTTCCACAGCTGACCCACATAAACCGGTTCGGTTCCGAGCGACCATTGCGACAAATTACCGTCTGTATTGCTCCAGGTTACGGTTTGCAGATATTCGGGCGCATCCCAGAAGATATAAACGGAACCTGCTCCGAGTGCTGCGCTTACATTACGCGGACTTTTATATTCGGGTACTACCACGGTTGCGTTGCAAAATGCCGATTCGCGGCCATCTTCGTACAGTGCCGAAACGCGCATCAGGCGTGTGCCGGGAGTTTTTGATGCATAAGCATAACCTGTTTGCGAGGCATAAGCAATTAATGTATTCTGATCGTAAAGTGCATATTGAACCGGTTGATCTGATCCGGATGGCGCACTCCAGTTTAACTGAATGGTGCCCTGTTTATATACGGCAGTCAGATTAGTCGGTGCCGCTTTCCGGCCCGAAGCATAACGACCTTCCAGTTTTATGGTTCCGTCGAGTGACGGATTCAGGTATTTATCCATCCGCTGGCGATCGCCCGTACCATATTTATTCCAGTGCGAACTGATTTTTCCATACAGATTGATGCCGGTTAACTCCTCTTTTTCGCACGATGAAGTACCACCCGATAAAGTGCCCACAATCAATCCGTTTTCGTTGAATAAAGGAGAACCCGACGAGCCGCCTTCGGTTACGCCGTGTCCGTTTGCCGTAGCTGCGAAACGCACATTCCAGTGCGAATCTTCACTGCCTTCTACGCCGTCTTCGCCATACCAGGTAGCTTCGGAGGCCGGATTGTTATAGGTAGATATTTTCTTATAATCGCCTGCAGGATGATGAATATTCACACCCGATTGCGGCGTATTGCTTGAACGATCCCAGCCGTTATAATACACATCGTAAGTGGTAGGAACCGCCTGATTCAGCTTCAGTAATAAGCCATCCGATCCTCCGCTGATGTTGGTCGAAGCGATCTTGGTAGCGCCGGTCATGGTACGTTGCTGTGCGATCGAAGCAGCTTCGCAATCGGCATATTCGTAGTTGAAATAGAAGACCCACTGCGCCAGCTCATCATTCGAAACCGAAACTCCTTCGGCATCTTCCGAGCAGTGAAAGGCCGAAAGAATATATGGGGTTAAATCCTCGTCGGTATTGTTTACCAGCGAGCCTGTGCAGAGATAGGCATAATCGCCGATGCGCTCTACGATGCGGCAAACGCCTTTTTTCTGGTTTTGCCAGGCATCACCCTCTTCGCAATTAATATTCACCATACAACTGCCAGAGAGCGTATTGCGTTTTGATACATATAAGTGGTTGTATCCGTAACCGATCTGATCAATCACAATACGCGGCATTTCGCCCGAAGCAGCCGGCACATATTCAAAGATCAGCTCATCGCCAGCAATAAATTCGGTAACAAATCCGCCCGTTTGCGGGTTGTTGGCTGCCGTAAAGGCACCGATCAGTTGCGATTTATCGGCATTATACAGGAATAAACGTCCGCCTTCGGGAATATAAAACTCCGAATAATAGGCCATCAAAGCCAGCGCATTGGCGGCGCGCAAATGGAGTTGCCACACGATGCTGCCATCGGGCAACGTAAGTTGTTGTGCTTTATTTTCGAAATCCAGCTCAACCGGAATCAGCTTTGATAAACGAAGTGGTGCGCCCTGACTTACGCGGTATGCATCCACCATTTTTAAATCTTCGATACTGAAAGTAACGGGCACTTCGAGCGGAGCGGTTGTACTTTTAAGAGTTTGATTGTGACCGAATGAAGGGGGAATGCCTCCTTCGCTGATCTGCGCCTCGATTGAAAAACTGAGCAGGAAACTACATGCTATCATTGCAGTACGGACTAAAAAGCGGCCGGTTGACTGATTCATACAGTAATGTTTTAAGTTTATTACAAAAATATACAAATATTTCAGAAAATGAAGTGGTTATCCCTAAAAGTAAAGATTTAACAGTTCTAATCGCCGATTCTTTTTCTTTAAAGATCCGGATGATGAATATTTACGGATCAGATCGCATAGATTTACTATTTTGTCAGCTGTTGAATGCTTTTCTGTCAATTGTCAAACGCTTTTTTGTCAATTGTGAAAAAAGCATTCAACAGCTGACAAATTAACAGGCTTCTACAATGCAATTACTAAAAGAAACCGAATCTGTCGGGAAAAGATGAATACTTTCCCGACAAATGATAATCAAAAGACTCTAAAAAGAAACCTGCCGTAAACCGGTTATTAAACCAATTTTGATTCTTCCCAGGCTTTTGCTACAGCTTCGTTGATGTTACTGCAGATATT
>CAMTPG010000342.1 GCA_947074335.1 uncultured Parabacteroides sp. | reverse complement strand
GATAAAGACACTGAAAATCTGTCGAACGAAATCGCGAAGAAAATTCAGGATGAAATGACTTATCCGGGACAGGTGAAAATCACGGTAATTCGTGAAACTCGTGCCGTAAGTTATGCAAAATAAAAACGGATTACCCGGTAATCCGGAAAAGGCTGCTCATTTCGGGCAGCCTTTTTTATTTGATATCATTCAATCAATTCTAAAAAAATATCAATCTGAAACCTGCCTCAAACTATGTTTAAAAGCACGATTGCGACTTTACAGGTAACAACAACTGCTCTATAATGCCGGGAAATACATCAAATTGTAAGCAATTATAGTCAAAAATGTTAATACCGTTAACGGGAGACTGTGAAACTAAAGCAGACAATTGGAATCTTACATTTTTTTTGTTAGTTTTGTAGTTTGATAAAAGTAAGTTAAATTTGATAACGTATGAAAAATATCATCATATTGGCTGGTCTTTTAATCAGCTTCCCGATTGTATCGCAAACGAAGGTCGTTAAAAAGAACGCCGTTAAAGCGAATAATTTCGGAGTAACTTATTCATTGCCCAAAACGAATCTGGTGGTAGAAGCAACCGTCACAAAATCGACGGCTAAAGCAGGTCCTTACTACAAATATGCAGAGAAATATCTGGGTGTGAAAGATGTTATTACCGAAGATAACGTGCATTATACATTAGATAATATAAATCTGGTGAATCAGGGTGTGCCTGATCCGGACAATACCTACATCATCGAATTCAAGCAGGGAACGGTTGCCCCGTATGCCTGTCTGACCGAAGAAGGTCTGCTCTGTTCGATCAATGCTGATTATACGCCCGATAAACAAACGGCAGCTTCGGCTGTTGCAGCAACTAAAACGGGAGGAGCAAATGCTTCTGTTTTTTCGGAAGAATTACTGATGGCAGGTTCAACTGCCAGACAGGCAGAAGTGGCAGCCAAACAGATTTACCGCATTCGCGAAAGCCGGATGAATATTCTGACCGGCGATGCCGACAACATGCCACCCGACGGAGAGGCGATGAAACTGGTGATTCAACAACTCGACGAGCAGGAAAAAGCTTTGACAGCCATGTTTACAGGCAGCGAAGAGAAAGAGTTAATTGAATATGAGTCTGTTATTATACCGTATGATGATATGGATAAAGAGATAATATTTCGCTTTTCAGATCGTTTAGGTGTATTAGATGCAGATGATTTAGCCGGTACTCCGGTTTATTTCACCCTCAAAGCTACAGAGCGTGCACCTGAACTGGATGCCAAAGAGGCTGAAAAGAAAGAGAAATCGCTGAAAGGTATTGTGTATAATATACCGGGCAAAGCAAGCATTGAAATCAGCATGAATAACAAAACACGCTATAAAGGAGAAGCTCAGATTACACAATTTGGAACCAGAGAAGGTCTGGCTCCGGTTATGTTCGAAGATAAAAAGGCTCCGGTTAAAGTATATTTTTACCCTGAAACGGGTGCGATTAAACAAGTAATTCAATAATAAGTACTAATAATTTTAATTCCTCTAAAACACATGTTTAAGAATCATCCGAAAGGATTAATTGCAGCAGCGCTGGCAAATATGGGCGAGCGCTTTGGTTTCTATACCATGATGGCGATTTTAGTTTTGTTCTTACAAGCTAAATTCGGTCTTTCCGGAACACATGCCGGTATTATTTATTCAACATTCTACTTTTCGATCTATGCGTTAGCATTGCTGGGAGGGTTTATTGCCGACAAAACAAAAAATTATAAAGGTACAATCATGACCGGTATCATTTTGATGGCTGCCGGTTATCTGATGATTGCCATTCCTACACCTACTCCTACTCCGAATGTAGCTTTATTTCTGACAATTACCTGTGCAGGTTTGTTTGTGATTGCCTTCGGTAACGGTCTGTTTAAGGGTAACCTGCAGGCGCTGGTAGGACAGATGTATGATAATGAACAATATAGCAAACAACGCGACTCCGGTTTCTCTTTGTTCTATATGTTTATCAATGTAGGTGCTATTTTTGCACCGATGGCTGCCGTAGGTATTCGTAACTGGTGGCTGAGTTTTAAAGGATTTGCATACAATGCCGATCTGCCTGCATTGTGTCACGGTATGATCGACGGAACACTGACACCCGAAGCTGCCGGCACCTTCTCGCGTCTGGCAACGGAAGTAAACAATGGTCAGCCCGTGGTTGATTTAACTTCATTTGCTTACGATTATCTGAATGTATTCGTAACCGGTTTCCACTATGCGTTTGGTATTGCAATTATTGCGATGGCAATCTCTTTGATTGTTTATCTGGTAAATATGAGAAGATTCCCCGATCCAAGTAAAAAAGCAGTTAAAACGAATGCAGAAGCTGCCAATGTACCTGATATGGATCCGGCCGAAGTGCGTCAGCGTATCTTAGCTTTATTCGCTGTATTCGGCGTGGTAATCTTCTTCTGGTTCTCTTTCCACCAGAATGGTCTGACACTGACTTACTTTGCAAAAGAATATACAAACCTGAATATCGGTAGTTTCTCATTCTCAGCCGAATTGTTTCAGTCGCTGAACCCGATTTTCGTGGTTTCGCTGACACCGCTGATCATGGCTATCTTTGCCTGGCAGCGTGCCCGTGGTGCCGAACCTTCAACTCCGAAGAAAATCGCCATTGGTATGGGTATTGCCGCTTTAGGATTTGTGGTTATGGCTGTAGGTTCATATTTCTCGAATCTGCCCGATCATAAAGATATCGTAGCTATCGGTACTTCACCGATTAAAGCATCACCCTGGATTCTGATTATCACTTATCTGGTGCTGACTGTGGCTGAGTTGTATATCTCTCCGCTGGGTATCTCTTTCGTATCGAAAGTATCGCCTCCCAAATATCAGGGTATAATGCAGGGTTGCTGGTTAGGTGCTACTGCATTGGGTAACCAGTTGCTGTTTATCGGCGCATTCTTCTATGAGCACATTCCAATCTGGCTGACATGGACAATCTTCGTGGTTGCCTGCTGCATCTCTATGTTTATGATGCTGTTCATGCTGAAATGGCTGGAACGTGTAGCTAAATAAGCATTTATTCTATAACGAATCAAATACAATGCAAAAGCAGTCTGACTTATCGGCAATTCAATCGCTCCGCTTTAAACGGTGGAGCCGGAAAGGTTATGCTGCTTTTGCCAGCATGCATCAACATGTAACCATTGGTTGTCTGGCGGTTGCCGTGAGCGACAGCAGTTG
>CAMTPG010000341.1 GCA_947074335.1 uncultured Parabacteroides sp. | reverse complement strand
GCGCTGGTGTTCATCCAGCCCTGTTGCAATTGCGAAGTGGGCACGGCAAAACGACCCAGGTTGTGTGATACATAAATGTATTTACCATCAGGCGTGATGCAGATATCGCGCAGGGCATTACTGCCGTTGGCCAGCTGAATATCTTTTACTTTGCTGAAGTTTTTCATGTCGATCACCGAAACGCAGGCTGCCACGTAATCCAAATCGGCACGTTGTGCGGGCAGAAAGTTGGTAACAAACAGATAGTTTCCATCCTTGCTAAACACTGCCGATTTAGGTTCGCGCAGCACCTGTGCCGTACGTAAGACGCGGCCGGTTGCCGGATCTACCTCCGAAACAGTGTTCTGAAACTGGTTGCAAACATAGATGTTTTTCTTATCAGGTCCGAAAAAAGGATAACAGGCACCCGAACCGGTAACAGTAGACCATTCTACTGCCCCGTTTTCGGCATTTAGTTTTTGTAACCGGCCAATTGTTTCGAATGTGGTCACATAGGCATCATCGCCATCTGTTAAAATGCCGGTTGGCGTATCTGTCAAAGGGAAGGTTCTTAATAATTCATTTCCGTCGGCCGAATAAACGCAAATGCGCTT
Organism: uncultured Parabacteroides sp.; assembly: GCA_947074335.1. GTDB lineage: Bacteria > Bacteroidota > Bacteroidia > Bacteroidales > Tannerellaceae > Parabacteroides. The sequence goes on along the minus strand of CAMTPG010000341.1, from coordinate 2,632 downwards.
ACCGCCTTTCTCGGTCATAATCAATTCGCCCTGCTTACCGATTTTAATATCGGTCGGGAAAAAGGGCTTGCTGTCTGCTGCCTGCAGACCCACCGTATTGCTGCAGGTCAGACAAAGCACTGCAACTCCAGTTAGTATGTTTTTCAATGATAAATGCATGAAGCTGTTATTTGTTTTCATGTTGTTTACTATAACCCAGATCGGCCGAAATCTTTCCGGCTACTGATTTTATTTCGAAGGCAAACGATTGTACCACCTCGTCGGATAAGCGATCTTTCGGACCGGAAATCCAGATAGCGCCGCATGGATAATCGGTATAATCAAAAATCGGCGCGCCGATGCAGATTACGCCGGTAAGCTCTTCTTCGTTATCCATGGCAAAGCCATTTTTGCGCACCTCTTCGAGTTCATTCAAATAGGCTTCGCGGGTGGTAATAGTACGGATATTGTAACAAGTAAAGTCCATATACGACAGGTAACGGTCGCGGACAGATTCAGGCAGATAAGCCATAATAGCCTTTCCGGGTGCCGAACAATGCAGTTCGAACGGTTTTCCGGGCGAGAGAATAAACCGAAAAGTATGATGGCCCTGAGCCTGTTCAATAAATATACCTTTCTTTTCTCCCAGCACGCCGAAGCAGGCTGTCTCCTTCACACGGTCGCGCAAATCGCGCAGTCGCGGAAGTACTGTTTCCATTATATTGTGTTCGTTTAGCGATCTGAAGCCCAAAGTTAATAATTTTCTGGATAACTTGTATCGTTTTGCATCTTCATTATAATACAGAAAATCCAGACGAACCAGGGTATTCAGGATTCGATAGGCTGTAGTTTGCGAAATTTCAAGCGACTGGCGAATTACCTGCAGGGTTTCGCCCTTCGGATGGAAAGACAAAAATTCGAGCACCGCAATCCCTTTTTCCAGATTAGGTACTTTATAGTGCTCTTCCGTCTTTTCCATATTTGGAATTAAAATTTCCATATTTGAAATAATGTTTCAGATTTGGAACAAATATAGGAAGCTATTGATTATTAAGCACGAATAGAAGCTAAAAATATGTTAAGTATGTCGTAAAGCATAAAAAATAGACGAACAAACAGGGTTTTTTAACTTAAAGTGTTCGAAAAACACAGACAGTTGCCGGCAGGAGAATCGACAATAAATCGCTTTAAATCACACCTCTTTAAACGATCAGTTTAAGTTAAAATTGTATAGAATAAGAAAAAAATAAAAATCGGTTTAAAAGGGATTTGCCTTTTGATAATTGTCGTAAGGCCTTTTGATAATTGTCCTAAGACCTTTTGATAATTGTCCTAAGGCCTTTTGATAATTATCGGAAGACCTTTTGACAATTGTCGGAAGACCTTTTGATAATTATCAAAAGGCAAATTGATCAACATGGGTTTCAGTGCCCTTACTAAATCATTCGGTTTCAGATAACAAAGCAATTCAACCCGAATTATTTCATAATATCACCTAAACATGCATATATCTGTCATTATGATCATGTTATTAAATTAATGTATATTTTATGTAATAATTATTGCAAATATTAAAACAATATGTATATTTGCAAACATAAAGGTTATCTGAACGTTCACTGCTCATGTAAGGTTATAGTCGGCGCGACTTAACCGGATACGTATTTATTAAGTAAAAACGACAATGAATTTGCTAATGAATATATATGTACTGAGGTTTTTTAGTTTTTTATGAGTATTCCACTATTTCAGTCTTCGAGAGAGAAGACTCTGTATTAACTCTAACTATTAAGGAAAAAGTATTTATGGCAAAAAGATTATCTTGTATGCTGATGACTTGCATCGTCGGTGTGGGCACGGCATACGCTCAAAATATCAATATTTCAGGAACCGTAAGTGACACATTTGGCCCGATACCGGGCGCCACAATTATTGTAGTAGGAACTAATATCGGAACGGTAACCGATGCAGAAGGTACCTATTCACTGCAGGTTGACCCGAATGCAATACTTGAATTCCGTTTTATCGGAATGGAAACCGTACAGGAAAATGTAAATGGTCGTTCGGTGATCAATGTAGAAATGAAAAATAGTTCGATTGCGGTCGATGAAGTCGTTGTAGTAGGCTACGGCACCCAGTCGAAACGAACCGTAACCGCTTCTATATCAAGCGTAGGTTCGGATGCAATGAAGGATCTGGCCAATGTAAGTGCCGAATCGGCCCTGCAGGGACGCGCGGCCGGTATCAGTATCACAACACCGACCGGCGGCGTGGGCGAAGCTCCCATTTTGCGTGTACGCGGTGTTTCGTCGATCACTTCCGGAACGCAACCGCTTTATGTGGTAGACGGCGTTCCCATCCAGACCGGCAATATGGCCCAAACGGGTTCTATCAATGCCCTGGCCGATATCAATCCGGCCGATATCCTTTCGATGGATGTGCTGAAAGATGCGGCGGCGGCTTCCATGTACGGTTCGCGTGCAGCCAATGGTGTGGTGCTGATCACGACCAAAAAGGGAAAAAGCGATAAGGTACAGGTAAACTTCAACTCGTATGTAGGCTTCTCCTCGCCTACCAAAAAAATCAAGACGATGAATGCCGAAGAGTATGTAACCTATAAAAATCTTTCGGTTGCCAATATTTATGGTACGGA
>CAMTPG010000340.1 GCA_947074335.1 uncultured Parabacteroides sp. | reverse complement strand
TCCATACCATTTTTACCGGCACCCACGATTATGATTCGTTTGAAATTATAACCTTTGCGACGATACAGTTTCAATAAAACACGTACAAAAACGCGCCATAAAGAAAAAAGAATCAGCATGGTGATGTAATATATTACCAAAAATGTTGCCAATACATCACCTATATTCAAAAAAATCAGACAGGTAGTAAAAAGCAGAATCAGGATAGTAACCATCTGAAAAGCACGCTGCACAATTTTATCGATAAAAACAACCGAAAGATGAAGCTGAAGCGGTACAAAAGAGAGAGAAAAGAAATAACAAAAATTCAATAATAGAATGACTTCACGTAAGTTTTCGTGTAAAGCAGAAGTATAAAATGCACCTAAACAAAAATAGACCAAAAAAAACAGCAGATTTAAAACGATTAAATCGCCGATTCCTATCAACCATTGTATTAGATGTCCACGTCTTTTATTAAATTCCATATGATTGTTTTCTCGTCGTACAAAAGTAATATTATTTTTCATAAAAAAAAGGCTGTACAATTAATGTACAGCCTTTTGAGAAGATATAAATTAGTTTCTTATTCTGCAGCAGACATGATAACTACGCGATTCCATTTGTAGTGTTCTTTATCATACGGCTGAACATCACTACCTTTCCACTGTACAGTGATCAGGCTGGATGGAACGCCATATTTTTCTGTCAATTCTTTCGCAACGGCTTTCGCACGTTTTTCAGAAAGCTGCATATTGTATGTGCTGGTTCCTGTTTCTTTATCAGCAAAACCAACCACTGTAATCGGTGTGTTTGTATCTTTGATAAACTGAGCTGTATTGTAAATCTGAATTTCCTGATCTTTGCGGATTTTAGCACTGTTGATCTGGAAATATACAGCATTATCAGCATATGTATTTGTGATAGTAGTAATCACTTCTTCACAATCCGGACAAGATACAGGACGTTTGCTCAATTCGGCATTTTCTGCACGTAAAGCATTAATCTGACTGTTCAAATCGTTCAGCAAAGCATAATCCATAGGTTGCAGTACTTCGAAATTAGTTTTACCCAGTTTCACTGTTAAACCAATATTTAACTGACCGATTCCATCCAACAGGTGATGCATCTGTACACGGTTCCATTCTTCAACCAGGAATGCGCCCTGAGCTTCGATATTCAGATCCAGACGTTCTGATAAACGAAATGCAGTTAAAAGACCGAAGTTGATAGAAGGTGATTCTGTACGAGGAATGCTTCCGTTGCTTTCAGATGTTTTGAAACGCTGTGCATAACCAACACCGACCCAGGGGATCAGACGGAATACACGTTTTTCATCATAACGACCCCAGAAGTTGATCACGTCCCACATGAAATCTACGTGAGCCATTACATATTTATTATGTTGCATAAACTGTGCGTTGTCACCTTCGAAACCGTGAAGCACACCGCCTGTGGCTGCAAAACGAAGACCCAAATAAGGATTAAACCATTTACCGAATGAGAAATTCGGATTAACATTTAATCTGTTTTTAAAATCAGCTTTAGAATTCTGATCTCCATACAAAATACTCATTCCGGCACCGGCTGAAATAAACCAGTTATCACCGGCTTTATTCTTCATAAAATTCGTTTTATAACCCGGCTCTGTACTATAACCAATCTGCGGCTGGTATTCCTGGGCAGAAAGCGTAAAAATAAAACCGGATAATAAAGCTAAAAGTAATACTTTAGTCTTCATATACATAAACATTTAAATTAAACAATCATTTACTTTATTAAATTTCGCACAAAATTAATGCAAATTTAACGCTTTTCTTGAATAATACAAACAATTATGTTAAAAGTTCTCGTTATTCGAAGTAGTTAAGTACTGAATATCCGCCATCTTTTAAATAAGATTCGCGTTTCATTAACTTGATATCATACTGCATCATATCTTCAATTAATGCAGGCAGATCATATTCCGGTTTCCAGTTTAAACGAGTTTGGGCTTTCGTAGCATCACCAATTAATAATTCAACCTCCGTAGGACGGAAATAAACCGGATCAATCCCTACCAACTGCTCTCCTATTCTTTGTTTGAAATTCGCCAAAAACGCTTCTCCAACTTTCTTATTAAACACTTTTTCATCGATATTGTTTAAAAGTGCTGTTTCATTAACACCTTCTCCCTGAAAATCAAGGGTTACACCAATTTCGGCAAAAGACATGATCAGGAAATCGCGAATGGTTGTAGTTATCCCCGTAGCAATCACATAATCAGAGGGTTCGTCCTGTTGCAGAATGGCATGCATGGCGCGTACATAATCTTTGGCATGTCCCCAGTCGCGCTTAGCCGACAGGTTCCCCAAAAATATTTTTTGCTGCATTCCCATGGCAATACGGGCAATGGCACGGGTAATTTTACGTGTCACAAAAGTCTCCCCGCGCAACGGCGATTCATGATTAAAAAGGATACCGTTAGAGGCATGCATATCGTATGCTTCACGGTAATTTACCGTTATCCAATATCCGTATAATTTAGCTACGGCATACGGACTTCTGGGGTAAAAAGGCGTGGTTTCTTTCTGCGGAATTTCCTGTACCAACCCGTATAATTCGGAGGTAGATGCCTGATAGAAACGAGTCTTTTTTGTAAGGTTTAATAAGCGGATTGCTTCGAGTAATCTGAGCACACCAATACCGTCGGCATTGGCAGTGTATTCGGGAGAGTCAAAACTCACTTTTACATGACTCATTGCTGCCAGATTATATACTTCATCAGGTTGAATTTCACCTATAATTCGGGTCAGATTCAAACTGTCTGTCATATCACCATAATGCAAGATTAAATTGCGATTTTCGATGTGCGGATCCTGATATAAATGATCGATGCGCTCTGTGTTAAACAGGGATGAACGACGTTTAATGCCATGTACAATATATCCTTTCTTTATCAGATATTCTGCCAGATAGGCTCCGTCCTGACCGGTAATACCGGTTATTAAAGCTACTTTACTCATATTTTATTTAATTTATATACCAGGAATAAAGGCGTTCCACGCCCTCTTTAATTTCTATTTTATGCGACCAGCCCAAAGCATGCAATTTGGACACATCGGTAAGTTTGCGCAGTGTGCCGTCGGGTTTGGATGCATCAAATTGCAAGGAACCCTGATAACCGATTGCCGAGACAATCAGTGCAGCCACATCATGAATCGAAATCTCTTTACCGGTTCCGATATTGATATGTGTATTGCGGATTTC
>CAMTPG010000339.1 GCA_947074335.1 uncultured Parabacteroides sp. | reverse complement strand
TTTCCGGGCGAATGGCACAGCTATTATCCCGATAAGGCAAGCGGCTGGGATGAATACTGGGTTGGTTTTCGCGGCAAAGAGATCGACGAACGCATCGAAAAGCAGTTCTTCACCCGCGAGGAGCCGCTGCAACACATCGGAGTGAGTGCCACACTGATTGAGTTGTACAAAGATATTCTGCGATTTGCCTCCGAAGAGAAAACCGGCTATCAGCAGATGATATCGAGTATCGTACTGCATATGCTGGGCGCCGTGTATTATAAAAGAAAGAACAATTCGTTCAGCAATCCCTATGTAGTCAACAAAATCAATGAAGCCCGCGTATTGATGAAAGAACAGCTGGAAAATCCGTTATCGCCCGAAGAGATTGCTCATCGCCTCGGATTGAGCTATTCGTGGTTTCGCCGGATGTTTAAGGAATATACCGGTGTTTCGCCGGCACAATATCAGTTGCAGCAAAAGTTGTTGCGGGCAAAAGAGCTGCTTACGGGAGGCTCGAAAAATATCTCGGAAATCGCTTATCAGCTGCGTTTTGAAAACGCCGGACAATTCTCCACTTTTTTCAAGAAAAAAGAGGGCGTTACTCCGTCGGAATTCCGCGAACGGGCACATTGATCGATCTATAGGGATCGCCATGAAATTTCAATTGGATGGCCATGAAATAAAAACGGATGGCCATCCGACCGGAATTTCATGGCCATCCGTTTTTCGGATTACTTCAGATTATCCGATAATATTGAGGCGTGCAAATTTCAACAATAATTGTTTTTGACCAAAGGCCTTAAACTGCACGGTTGCCTTTTTATTTCCACCTTCACCTTCGATGGCCGTTACTTCGCCTTCGCCAAATCGGTCGTGTTGCACAAGCATGCCGGGTTGTAACTGATTCAGGGCAGCTGATGCCGCCGGTGTTGCTGCCGCTGCCGGTGTCCCCGCCTTTTCTACCCGCGTAAAATTGCCTTGTCGCACTTTTGCCTGATCAACGGGCGAAGTGTACTGATCTTTTTCGCCGGCACGCGACTGGTCGAAAGGCGACCGGAATGCCGACGGACGTTGACCACGCTCGCGCATGCCTGTCAGTGCCGTATCAACCGGTGCATCATCCGGAATGAGCAGATAACTTGAATCGATATCGCGCAGGAAACGGCTGGGTGCACACATCATGCTCTGGCCGTTGCGGAAACGACTTTTGGCATAGGTCAGAACGCAGTTTTCCTCGGCACGTGTGATGGCGACATAAAACAAACGACGCTCCTCTTCTACGGCACGCGGATTATCTTTCGACATGGACGAGGGAAACAGATCCTCTTCCAGTCCGACCACAAATACATTTCTGAACTCCAGCCCTTTGGCTGCATGCACCGTCATCATCGTGATTTTATTGGTGTTTTCCTCTTTGCTGTTGTCCTGATCGGTGAGCAGTGATACTTCCGACAGAAAATCGGCCAGTGTAATCTGTTCGGATCCCTCTTCACGACGCAGTTCGCAAAATTCGGAGATTCCTTTCAGCAGCTCCTCCAGATTTTCCTGTTTGCTGATGCCTTCTACCGAACGATCCTGAAACAATGTTTCCACGATGCCGCTTTCTTTCACAACCAGGGCGGTGATCTCATCGGCGGTCATGCGACTGTTTTCGTCTCTGAAATGTTCGATCAGGGTTTTAAATCCGTTCAGTTTTTTAGCCGTTCCTGCATTCACGGGCAAAGCCACCTGTTCGATATCCGAGATTACGGCCCATAAACTGATCTGGTTTTCGTTGGCAGCGGAGATAATTTTATTTAGTGTAGTATCGCCGATGCCGCGCGCCGGATAATTGATGATACGTTTCAATGCCTCTTCGTCGTTGGGATTCACCAACAGCCGCAGATAAGCAATGACATCTTTAATCTCTTTGCGCTGATAGAACGACAATCCGCCGTAAATTTTATAGGGCAGACCGCGTTTACGCATGGCCTCTTCGAGCACACGCGACTGCGCATTGGTACGATAAAGAATCGCAAAATCCTGATAATCGTAATTACGCATTCGCATCTCCTGAATGAGGTTGGCCACGGCATACGCCTCTTCGTAATCGGAATATGAAATGGAGAGCAGCATCTTTTCGCCCTCCTGTTTTTCCGAATAGACCGTTTTCTCGATCTGATAGGTATTTTTATGGATCAGACTGTTGGCTGCATTGACAATGGTTTGCGTGGAGCGGTAATTGCGCTCCAGCTTAAAAATCCGGCAACCCGGATATTGATTACGGAATTGCAGAATATTGTCGATATTGGCTCCGCGAAACGAATAGATACTCTGGGCATCATCGCCCACCACACAGATGCGGCGGTGTTTCTCGCAAAGTCGCTGTACAATCAGATGCTGGGCAAAATTGGTATCCTGATACTCATCCACCAACACATACTGAAAGAAATCCTGATAGCGCGCCAACACCTCGGGATGATCGCGAAACAGAATATTCGTCATCAGCAACAGATCATCAAAATCCATGGCATCGGCTTGTTGGCAGCGCAGCTGATAGCGTTTATAGATCTCGGCTGTAAGCGGAATGCGGCAATCCTGATCATACTCGGTCAGCTCCTTATTTACGGCATACATCTGCCAGGTGACAAGTGCATTTTTGGCATTCGAAATGCGACTCTGAATCATGCCGGGACGATATGTTTTCTCATCGAGCTGCATCTCCTTCATGATTGAGCGCAACAGACTTTTCGAATCGGAGGCATCGTAAATGGTAAAATTCGAAGTATACCCGATACGTTCAGCCTCGCTGCGCAAAATACGCGAGAAAATGGAGTGAAAGGTGCCCATCCACAACCGGCGAGCCGTTTGCGAACCGGTGATGGCGGCAATACGCTCTTTCATTTCGCGTGCCGCCTTATTGGTAAATGTAAGTGCCAGAATGCTGTAAGGCGCAAAGCCCTGTTCCAGCAAATAGGCTATTTTATAGGTAAGTACGCGCGTTTTGCCCGAACCTGCGCCGGCAATAACCAGCGAAGGGCCGTCGATAAATTCGACGGCTTCGCGCTGACTTGTATTGAGTTGATTCAGATATTCTTCCACGTAGCTCTGTTTTTTAGACGGACAAAGTTACAAATATTTGCGGAGTTTCGCCCTCCGTTTACTGATTATAGGGAATATAGGGACTCTTTTGCACATTGAGTGTTTTGGGCAGCCAAACCCGATAGCGTTCGGCTTTGTCCCAGGTATTTCCGGCCGAGGCAAAATC
>CAMTPG010000338.1 GCA_947074335.1 uncultured Parabacteroides sp. | reverse complement strand
GAATGTATAATACGCCTGAGCTTTTCCTGCTGGGCGATAATGTAAGCGACGAAACATTACAGGATGCCAAAAATCAGGTCAATGTATTTGATGTGGTGAATATGCAATATACTTCGGGCACCACCGGTTTCCCTAAAGGGGTAATGCTTACTCATCACAACATTGCCAATAATGGCTATTTTACAGGCGACGGCATGGGCTTTACGGCCGATGACAAATTGTGCTGCTGTGTGCCGCTCTTCCACTGTTTCGGCGTGGTACTGGCTACAATGAACTGTCTCACGCACGGCTGTACCCAGGTTATGGTAGAGCGTTTCGATCCGCTTGTGGTGCTGGCATCCGTCCACAAAGAGCGCTGTACGGCACTCTATGGCGTGCCCACTATGTTTATTGCCGAACTGAATCATCCAATGTTCTCTATGTTTGATCTTTCTTCGCTGCGTACCGGCATTATGGCAGGCTCACTCTGCCCCATCGAACTGATGCGCTCTGTGACAGAAAAGATGCATATAACTCATATCACCAGTGTATACGGACTAACCGAAAGCTCACCCGGCATGACGCATTCTGTACTTTCCGATTCATTCGAAACACGCTGTACTACCGTAGGTAAAGAATATCCTTTCACCGAAGTTGCCGTAATCGATCCCGAAACCGGTGAAGAATGTCCCACAGGTGTACAGGGTGAAATGTGCTGCCGCGGTTATCTGGTGATGAAGGGATATTATAAAAATCCGCAGGCTACGGCCGAAGTAATTGATGCCAAAGGCTGGCTCCACTCGGGCGATCTGGGCATTAAGGATGAACAGGGCTATTATCGCATTACCGGTCGTATCAAGGATATGATTATTCGTGGCGGTGAAAATATCTATCCGCGCGAGATCGAAGAATTTCTGTATCATCTGCAGGGTGTAAAAGATGTACAGGTCGCCGCCGTTCCGTCTGAAAAGTATGGAGAAGAAGTTGGTGCCTTCATTATTCTGCACGAAGGGACTAATCTGACCGAAGATATTGTAAAAGATTTTTGCCGGGGCAAGATTGCCCGTCATAAAATCCCTAAATATGTATTTTTTGTTGACAGCTTCCCCATGACCGGGAGCGGCAAGATTCAGAAATTCAAATTAAAAGATGTAGGATTAAAATTGTTAAAAGAACAGGGTATCATTCCGGTCTGATCGGTTTCCTTTGGTAAAAATATTCGTTTAGAAGAGATTATTTCTATCTTTGTGTCATTAATCAGTATAGTATAGATTTATGTCACAATTATTTCCAACCAATCTGCCCTATAAAGTAGCAGATATGAGTCAGGCAGATTTCGGTCGCAAAGAGATTGAAATAGCCGAGCACGAAATGCCCGGGTTAATGGCACTTCGCGAGAAGTACGCTGAACAGAAGCCGCTTAAAGGTGCACGCATCACCGGCTCATTGCATATGACGATTCAGACGGCTGTCTTAATAGAAACCCTGGTAGCACTGGGAGCCGATGTGCGTTGGGCAAGTTGTAATATTTTTTCTACACAGGATCATGCCGCCGCAGCTATTGCCGCTGCAGGTGTTCCCGTATTTGCCTGGAAAGGCGAAACCCTTGAAGAATACTGGTGGTGTACCGATATGGCACTGCGCTTCCCCGAGGGTAAAGGACCACATCTGATTGTTGACGACGGCGGTGATGCTTCGCTCCTGGTACACTGGGGCTATGCAGCCGAAAACGATGCAGAGACCATCAACCGCAAAGGCGGTAATCACGAAGAACAGGTTATTTTAGATACGCTCAACAACATTCTGGCCGAAGATAACACCCGCTGGCATCGCACTGTTGCCGAAATGAAAGGTGTATCGGAAGAGACTACAACCGGCGTACATCGTCTGTATCAGATGATGGAGAGAGGCGAACTGCTTATTCCGGCCGTCAATGTAAACGATTCGGTAACAAAATCCAAATTCGACAACCTCTACGGCTGCCGCGAATCATTAGCCGACGGTATCAAGCGCGCTACCGATGTGATGATTGCAGGTAAAGTTGTTGTGGTAGCCGGTTATGGTGATGTAGGCAAAGGCTGTGCACACTCTATGCGTACCTACGGTGCCCGTGTAATCGTAACAGAGATAGACCCGATCTGTGCGCTGCAGGCAGCCATGGAGGGATTTGAAGTTACCACCATGGAAGAGGCCGTAAAAGAGGGTAACATCTTTGTTACCACTACCGGCAATCGCGACATCATCACTATCGAACATATGGAACTGATGAACGATCAGGCCATCGTTTGCAATATCGGTCACTTCGATAATGAAATCCAGGTAGATAAACTCATCAATTACCCCGGTATTAAGCATACCAATATCAAACCTCAGGTAGATAAATACACCTTCCCTGCCGGCAATTCAATCTTCCTGCTGGCCGAAGGTCGTCTGGTAAATCTGGGCTGTGCTACCGGTCATCCTTCGTTTGTAATGAGTAATTCATTCACCAACCAGGTACTTGCGCAAATCGATTTGTGGCAGAAACCCTACGAAATCGGCGTATACCGCCTGCCCAAACACCTCGACGAGGAGGTTGCACGCCTGCATCTGGCACGTATCGGCGTAAAATTATCCAAACTCACTACCGAGCAGGCCGATTATATCGGAGTACCAGTGGAGGGGCCTTATAAGGCGGAGCATTATAGATATTAATTCATAAAATTCTATGCCATGCAAAACACATTATTCAGAAGCAGAGCACCCTTTCGCTTAGGCATTGCCGGTGGCGGAACAGATGTTTCTCCTTATTCCGATCAATATGGCGGAGCCGTTCTTAATGTTACAATTAATCTTTACGCACATGCTACCATACGCCCTTTAAATAATGGGAAAATCCGTTTTGTGCATATAAATGATCAAATAACAGAGGAGTTCGATGCCGTTTCCGAATTGCCTTTAACCGGTAATTTAATTCTTCAACACGGCATTTACAACTCCATCGTAAAAAAATTTAATCACGGGAAACCTCTTTCGTTTGAATTAGTTACTCAAATGGATGTACCGTCAGGATCCGGATTGGGGACTTCTTCTACCTTGGTTGTTGCTATATTAGGTGCCTATATGGAATGGCTAAAGCTTCCATTAGGTAAATACGATTTAGCACATTATGCTTATGAAATTGAGCGAATCGATTTAAAAATGGCAGGTGGAAAACAGGACCAATATGCTGCCACTTTTGGAGGTGTTAACTTTATGGAATTCTTTGAAGATGATC
>CAMTPG010000337.1 GCA_947074335.1 uncultured Parabacteroides sp. | reverse complement strand
ATTTATTTATATGATATTGAAAATAAAACCGAAATAAATCTGTGTAAACTGCCGGGCGATCCGGATCAGAATATGGGTTATGATATGAATCCTGTCTTTTCTAAAGATGGTAAATATATGGCCTGGCTGAGCATGGAACACGATGGATATGAAAGTGATAAAAACCGGTTGTATCTGATGGACCTTGCTACGCAGAAGAAGACGGATTTAACGAAAAACTTTGATCAGGATGTAGCTGAAATCTGTTGGGACGATACTACCGGAACGATCTATTTTACGTCGGTCTGGCACGGACGTACTCTCTTATTCAACATGAACCGGGAAGGCGAATATACCCAGATAACCGAAGGCGATTACGATTATCTTCATCCGGTGATGACCGGAAATAAAATTATCTGTATCCGGCGATCGATGAGAAATGCGGAAGATCTGTTTCTGATAGATCCTTCAAATAATAACGGCATTCAGCAATTAACACACGAAAATGATCATATTTTCAATCAAATAAAGATTGGAGAGGTAAAAGAGCGCTGGACAACAACGGTTGATAATAAACAACTGATGTCGTGGATTATTTATCCGGCCGATTTTGATGCAACCAAAAAATATCCGGCAATATTGATGTGTATGGGCGGGCCGCAGGAAGCCTGCAGTCAGTTCTGGAGCAATAAATGGAATTTTGCCTATATGGCAAATCAGGGTTATGTAATTGTTCTGCCCAACCGGCGCGGCTGTCCCGGCTTTGGTCGTGAATGGACTGCCGAAGTAAGTAAAGATTATGGCGGATTATGCATGCAGGATTATTTCACATCGATCGATGATATGGCCAAAGAGCCTTATATTGATGAAGCGCGTTTAGGTTGTGTGGGAGCCAGTTTTGGCGGTTACTCGGTGTACTGGCTTGCCGGTCATCATGAAAAACGATTCAAAGTATTTCTGGCCCACGACGGCATGTTTGATTTTGAGGAAATGTATCTGGCTACAGATGAAATGTGGTTTGAGAATTGGGATGAAGGCGGCTCATACTGGGCTAAAAATAATCCGGCAGCCCGGCGATCATATAATAATTCACCGAGTCTGTTCGTAGACAAATGGGATACACCTATTTTGGTAATTCACAGTGATAACGATTACAGAATTCCGGTGTCGCAGGGAGAATGCGCATTCCACGCTGCACGACTTCGAAATATTGAAGCCGAATTTTTATTCTTCCCCGACGAATGTCATTTTGTAAGCAAACCACAGAATTCAGTTTTATGGAATCGTGTTTTCTTTAAATGGCTGGATAAATATCTTAAATAAAAATCAAAAAAACAGTTTATCATGGCAAATATATTCAATGAATCTTTAGCCGGCAAAACTAAAGATGCCGCAATAGCGAAGCCTGTTATAGGCAGGCAAAATCCACAAGTTATCGATGGTAAATATACCGCCGAAATTATGTGGTCGATGGGACGAATCAGTACTGCCACGGCTTCGGGCAATGGTAAAAAGATTGCTTATAATGTAACCTATTACAGTGTTGAAGAGAACACGGGACACACGGTTCTTCATGTTATGGATTCGGATGGATCTAACGATATTTTGCTTACGCAGACAGCTGCAAACGAAAGTAATCCGCAATGGATAAAAGGAGATACTAAACTCGCCTTTTTAAGTGACGAAGGAGGAAAAAGTGAAATCTGGGAAATGAATCCGGACGGCTCAGAGCGGAAAAAACTTTCGGCTTTCGATAAGGATATTCTTAGTTTTCTTTTTGCTCCCGATTGCAATACCATTCTTTTTCTTTCGAATGTTCCGTATGCTTATCATCCGGATGATGTCTATAAGGGTTTACCAAAGACAACCGCCAAAATGGCAGACGATCTGATGTACAAACACTGGAATACATGGCAGGATGTGGTTCCGCATCCTTTCTATGCCGCGTTTTGCAAGGATGAGATGGGACCGGCAACGGATATCTTAAAAGATACGCGTTACGAATCACCCTTATTGCCTTTCGGCGGCATGGAGGAACTGACCTGGAGCAGCTGCTCTAAGAAAATAGCCTATTCATGTAAAAAGAAAATCGGACGCGATTATACCATGTCTACCGATTCGGATATCTATATTTATGATATTGAAACAAAACAGGAGGTAAATATAAATAAGATGCCGGGAGATCCGGATCAGAACATGGGATATGATATGAATCCGAGATTCTCGAAAGACGGAAAATACCTGGCCTGGCTGAGTATGGAGCATGATGGCTATGAAAGTGACAAGAACCGGCTGTATCTGATGGATTTATCAACGCATAAAAAAGTGGATCTGACTGCGCAGTTCGATAATGATGTTTCGGAATTTTGCTGGTCTGAAAGCTCGGATGCCATCTACTTCGCCTCGGTTTGGCATGGCCGCGAAATGATATTCCGTATCGATTTAAAGGGTAAATTTGTTCAAATCACGGAAGGCGATTTTGACTATTTCGGATTATCGATGATTGGCGACAGTATTTTGGCCTTACGACATTCGCTGGTTACTCCCGAAGATGTTTATATCATTAATCCGAAACAGGATTACAGTATACAGCAGTTGACTCATGAAAATGATCATATACTTCAGCAAATCAAATTAGGAAAAGTGGAAGCCCGCTGGACAGAAACAGTAGATGGTAAACAGTTGATGTCGTGGGTGCTTTATCCGCCCGAATTTGATCCGAACAAAAAATATCCGGCTTTACTGATGTGTATGGGCGGTCCGCAGGAAGCCTGTAGTCAGGTTTGGAGTAATCGTTGGAATTTTATTCTTATGGCAGCTCAGGGATATATCATGACAATGCCTAATCGTCGCGGATGTCCAGGCTTCGGCCGAAAATGGGTTGAAGAGGTAAGCGGCGATTATACCGGATTGTGTATGCAGGATTACTTCTCGGCTATTGATGATTTAGCTACTGAACCATATGTAGATAAAGATCGTCTGGGCAGTTTAGGTGCCAGTTTTGGCGGATTCTCCGTTTATTGGTTAGCCGGAAATCACGATAAACGATTCAAAATGTTCTTCTCGCACGATGGTATATTTAATACGGCTATGGATTATTTGGCTACAGACGAAATGTGGTGTCCCAATTGGGATCTTAAAGGTCCTTACTGGGATAAAAACAATCCGGTTGCCCAACGCGCATACGATACATCGCCTCATTTATTTGTTGATAAATGGGATACTCCGATTATGTGTGTGCACAGCAATCTGGATTATCG
>CAMTPG010000336.1 GCA_947074335.1 uncultured Parabacteroides sp. | reverse complement strand
TTACCCGAAATACGCTGGTATCTGACCGGCGGAACCATGCAAAACGAAACGGGAAGCATCGATACCGACGGTTTATTTGAGGCACTGACACCCGGAAATACCACCGTTTATGCAGAACTGCTGATCGGCAGCAAAGTCTATACAGCCGAATGTGCCGTTACCGTAATCGCGATAGAGGCCGAACAGCTGGTGTTGAGCATCGCCTCAACCGATTCGATCCGGATTGGCGATTCCATCCGTGTGCAATGCCGATTCCTGCCGGAAAATACAACAATAAAGCAGGTTAACTGGCACAGTTCTGATGCCTCGGTGCTGGCACTTACTCCGATCAGTGATACAGAAGCCTGGATAAAAGGTGTGGCAAAAGGCGAGGCGATTGTGCAGGCTACAAGCGGCAGGGCCGAAGTTTCGAAAAAACTGCAGGTTGTTGCCATCGAGGCGCAACGCATTCTGATTTATGGCGACGAATCGCTTGAGTTAAATTACACCTATCCTTTTACAGCACAAGTTATTCCTTTAAATGCTACCGATACCACGATAAGCTGGTCGAGCTCAAACCACGCCGTGGCCACGATCGATGAAAACGGACAGGTTCGGGCTGCAGGCATCGGATCTGCCGAAATCCGGGCAACAGCATCGAACGGAGTTTATGCGAGTGTAGATGTAACGGTGAATGATATCCGGCATTTTGTATATCAGGAATTTACAGCGGCCAATGTATCCGGTTCGAACGGATATCTGACGGGATCGCTGAGTGCAACGCTTTTTAACCGGAGTAAATCGGCTGTTACGCTTACTTCGTTTCGGGTGATTGATACGCGCTCGTCGCAGGTAATTTCGTCGGATAAAACGTCGTACACTATGGAAACCGATGCACGCATCACCCGGAATGTGAGTTTATACATGAATTTCAATCCGATTTTCGAATGGAGCTATCAAACCGCATCGGGCGAGCGTTATACCATTTATGCAACTTATTAAAAAAGGTTATATCCCGCCGGATATAACCTTTACGCATGCGTTTCCAAGAAAAAAAGTAATATGGAATTTTCGGATAAAATCGGGTTTTGGTTTATTTCTCTTTCCGGAACGAATCGGGATAGGTGCAGAAGAAAATCTGCTCCGGATTGCCCTTTTCGCGGATATACGTATCAAACGCTCGTTGTCCCTCTTTGAGTACGATGATGCGGCTGCCCGGCTTTTTGTCGCCATAGGTATTTTCGCCACCCGAAGCACGGCCGTAGCCTAAAGCTACATCATAAAGCGTTGCAATATAATCGTTTACATGATCGTGTCCCACAAAAGTGCCCATCACATCGCCACATTCAAGCATCTTGGTAAACATACCCGAATTGATTTCGGGCGGGCATTCGTTTTCGTTTTTCTCGCCGTAGCGACGTGTTTTCATGGAGTCCCACGCATTGCCGTATTCGGGCAGCGGAATGTGAAAAAAGGCCAGTGCCGGAAGCGGTGTGCCACCGTTTTGCTGTGCAAACTGTTTGCTTTGCGCTGCGTACCAGTTAATCTGCGAGGTGTCGAACCAGCCGTACCCTTTTACCGACGGCAAAACAGAATAAGCATTCGAATCGAAGCAATAAAGCAGCGCTTCGGGGCGGTTACTGCCCGCTTTGTAAACCGGCAGAACATGATTGCCTTCGCCGGTGATGCCTGTAGCCGGATTTTGCAGCATACTGTAAGGTTGTGCAGCGATGATTTCGATAATTTCTTTGCGCGAAACCTTGTGCTCATCATCATGATTACCCAAAACGGCAGTCCACGGTATTTGTCGCTCGGCCATAATTTGTGCCAGTTGCTGCCACGCGGGCTCAACGGCATCAAACACGGTATTATCGCCGGTGAATACCACCAGATCCGGTTTTTCCGAATCCAGCACTTCGCGAATCATATCGGTTACGATTTGAGCTTTGCCGGCATCGTCGTTGAGATGCATATCGGTAAACTGGGCGATTTTAAATGTACCGTCGGGATTGAATTGCAGTTGCTTTACCTCCTGCTGCGCCTGTGTAAAGGTGGCGCTTGCTGCCAAAAGAGTTCCTAAGATTAGTTTCTTCATTCTGTTTATTGTTTGTTTTAATTGGATTTTTTCAGCCACCAAGTTACAACATTTATTTTATCATTTCCAACTCCGAACTGCCGATTGATAGCTTCAGTTACATTTTCGGCATTTGTATCATACTCATTTTGCGGATACATCCAGCGTTTGGGTATTTCGGTGCCTTCGGGGCGTTTAAAATCGGGATAGCCCGTGCGCAGCTGTTCGTAATACGAATCCCAGTTGCCCTGATAAAATGTAACCAGGTATTTCTGCATGATGATGCGTTCTATTTTTTGCTCTGCACTTTGTGCCCGGCTCAAATCGACCAGCGGTTCCGAAAGATAAGCATCGGCCGCCTGACTATTGAGATAACCGGCATAATCGCGGGCATGCGTTTCGTAGAAGGCAAAGGAGGCACGAATGCCGTTCTCATAATATTGCGCTGCATCGCCGCTGATCCAGCCGCGTACCACCGCTTCGGCCATGATTTGTTGCAGCTCGGCATAACCCATCAGCAGTGTCGGCTCGCCAACCGGATCGGTACGAAAACGATCGTTGATCGGCGAAATGGTGCCTTCGCCCACTTTGATAATGGCGTCGCTGTAAGGTGCTGCCGGATCACCGCCTTCGTAGGCGCTGAAATCGGAAATGGCTTTGCCTTCGGTTTTGGCCTGATTGGTTTGCGCACTGTAGATAAACAGGCGCGGATCGCGACGATTACGCAGATGCTGAATAAATGTATCGTCCATGTAGTAACCGGACCATTGCGCATTGAACTGCGGATAACGATTGCCCTGCTGATCGAGATAAACCAGCTGCCCGTTGTCGGAAAGACTTTCCATCAGCGGAGCGGATGCAGCGATAGCACGGAACTCGGACGCAACAGTAAGTGAACCGACTGTGGTTTTATTGGAAAGAGTCATCAGCACTTTTAGTCGGAAGGAGTTGATGAGTTTACGCCATTGCGCACCGTTGCCGTTATAAATAATGTCGCCGTCGATGAGCGTTCCGTCCGAGGCCAGGATTTCATCGGCCTCCTTCAATTCCTGCAAAATTCCGCTGAATACGGTTTCCTGATCATCATATGCAGGCGCATAAATACCGTGCGATTCGCCCTTCAGAGCATCGGTATAAGGAATATCGCCAAAGCGAAGCGTGAGCTCATAGAAATAACAGGCCCGGAAA
>CAMTPG010000335.1 GCA_947074335.1 uncultured Parabacteroides sp. | reverse complement strand
CCTGTGCCTTTTTCACCTTTTCCTGTGTATCCTTTTCATCCTGCAGGAATGCATCGAGCATCTGTTGGGCATTATCTTTGCTCATCTGCTCATTCTGTTGCGGCTGCTCCTGGGTTTTATCCTCTTTCTGTTCCTGATCCTGCTGTTGATCCTGTTGCTGATCCTGATCCTGGTTTTGATCCTGATTTTGCTCCTGATCCTGCTGATCTTCATTCTGATCCTCATTTTGATCCTGATCCTGGTCCTGATCCTGTTGCTGTTCTTCTAAGAGTTTTTGAGCCAGGGCCAGATTATACCGGGTTTCATCATCATACGGATTCAGACGCAACGATTGTTTGTAGGCTTCAATACTTTTGGCATATTCTTTATTTTGCATGCCGATATTCCCCATGTTATGCATCACGCCGGCCAAACGTTCTACGCCTTCGGCTGTTTCAAGCATTCTTTCAGCCTGTCCCAACACAAGTTGATATTGCTCGGCTGCTTCAGGCAATTTGTTTTGTTTATACAAAGCATTACCCAAATCGTATGAACCTTCTACAGAACGCGGATTAACCTCCAGACTTTTACGATAGGCGATTTCAGCTTCGGTATATTGCTCCTGAGTATATAATTTGTTACCCGTTCTCAAATTTTTCCGCTCCTCTTTTTGAGCCTGCGCCATTCCGCCGGCCAGAAGCAGAAACAATGAAAAGAGTAATAAAGGACGTTGTATATGTATTTTCTTCATCATCATCTTACGAGAATAATTTAATTTTACTGAATATACGATTCTTACGATCCAGTGTCATAAAGTCTATTAAAAGTAAAATCAGTGCGATCCATGCAAAAGTCTGAAAACGCTCATCGTATTCGGAATATACTTTGCTGTCGAGTTCGGCTTTATTCATCTGCTCGATTTCACGTTGCAAAGCACGCAAAGCCGCATTGGTATTATCTGCACGCACATAAGTACCATTACCGGCTTCGGCAATCTCCTGACACATGGTTTCGTTCAGCTTTGTAATAACCACATTGCCTTCGCGGTCTTTCATAAAATTATTACTTCCGTCGAGCGGAATAGGCGAACCTTTCAGATCGCCGATACCCACGATATTAACATGGATGTCTTTTGATGCGGCAGCTTTGGCAGCCTGAATGGCATCGCCTTCGTGATTTTCGCCATCTGTAATCAGGATAATTGCTTTATCCGAATTCTCGTTGGGTGTAAAAGAACGTACCGCCAGATTAATGGCTGCGCCGATCGCCGTACCCTGCGTGGAAACCATCGATGGATTGATAGACGATAAGAACATCTTGGCCGATACATAATCGGATGTAATGGGCAGCTGCACAAAGGCATCGCCTGCAAAGACAATTAAACCAACTTTATCGTTGGTAAATCCATCGGTCAGACGCGAAAGCATCTGCTTGGCTTTTTCCAGACGATTGGGCGTAATATCTTCGGCCAGCATGGAGTTAGAAACATCCAGACATACCATAATCTCAACACCCTGACGCTTTACGGTTTCCATTTTCGAACCGAATTGCGGTCCGGCAATCACGATAATCGATAAAGCGATGGATGCAAACAACAACCAAAATTTAAAATGCTGACGCTTATCAGATACCTCAGGCATCAGCTCATGTAATAACGCAGGATTTCCGTATTTACGAAGAGCCCGCTTCTTACGGATAATCGTAAATATATAAAATAATACCAATGCCGGAAGCAAAAGCAGTAAATACAAAAAATCCGGATGTGCAAAACGAAACATAAGCCTATTTAATTTATGGTATATTTCTTAACCATGTATTTCTTAATACGATTTCTAACAGCAGCAAAGCAAACAAAAGGATTGCCCAGTTCTTATACTCTTCCTGCTTTTTACTATATTCCTGAACACTGATTTTTGTCTTCTCCATTTTATCAATCTCATTATAGATCTGGCGAAGACTGGCATTATCCGTGGCACGGAAATACTGACCGCCGGTTGTGGCAGCAATCTGTTTCAGTGTAGGTTCATCGATATCGACAGGAATATTCTGATATTGTACGCCATAAGCGGTCTGGAACGGATAAGGCGCTTCGCCCTGCGTTCCCACACCGATAGTATATACACGTACACCGAATGTTTTTGCGATTTCGGCTGCCGTAACGGGAGCAATTTCGCCGGTGTTATTCACACCGTCGGTAAGCAGAATGATTACTTTCGATTTAGCCTGACTGTCTTTGATACGGCTCACCGCATTAGCCAGTCCCAACCCGATAGCCGTTCCGTCCTGAATTACGCCGGGCTGAATATCTTTAAACAGATTCGACAATACGGCATGATCTGTGGTAAGCGGACACTGCGTAAAACTTTCGGCAGCAAAAACCACCAGACCGATGTTATCGTTAGGGCGACCGTTGATGAACGATGCCGCCACATCTTTAGAGGCTTCCAACCGGTTAGGTTTTAAATCCAGCGCCAGCATACTGCTCGAAATATCCATCGCCATCATGATGTCGATTCCCTCTTTTGAAGTATTTTGCCAGCTGTTGGTAGACTGCGGACGAGCCAGAATTACGATCAGCACCGCAACGGCCAGCACACGCAGAATAAACGGAACGTGCCGAAGCCATACTTTCCAGGAAGAACCACCGGGCAGATCGAATGCTTCGGATGATGATATCTGTAAACTCGCCTGATTACGGCTAATTTTATAGATATACCATGCGATCATCGGGATCAGCAGCAGTAATAAATATAAATATTTAGGATTTGCAAATATCATATTATTCTTTAATTTCAGTTGATTTATTCACGTCAGAATCGGCTACATCATTCAGATCCACCTCCTGATTTTGAGGGATCTCCTGACGTTTGGTCCGGTTCACAAAAAGATAAGCATTCACCATGCTGCGATCATTTTCGTCGGGCAGCGGAGTAAGCTTGGCAAACTTCACAAAATCGGACAAGCCCATAATCTCTTTCAGATTATTGTACACTTCGGAAGCATCCGGCTCTTTGCGAATAATTTCGAGAATTTCGCCCGAAGTCATCTCCATTGCATTGATATCGAAACGCTCTACAATATAACGGCGCAATGTATCGGTAAGCTCGGTATAATACTCTTTGTTGCGTCCCTGTTGCCAGAGTTTCTGCTGTTTGATAGTATCCAGTTCTTTGATGGCCTGTTCATAAGGAGGCAGTTTGGGTTCCTCTTTTTTGAACGGCATAATGGGTTTCTGGTTGCGCATACGCTGCACCACATAACC
>CAMTPG010000334.1 GCA_947074335.1 uncultured Parabacteroides sp. | reverse complement strand
CTGGCTTCGCTTTTCGGTGCGCCTGCCAATACCACTTATGGTGAAAATACAGGCGTGCTTAATCTGACCCGCGTATTCGATACGCGCGTTATCCGCATTGCAGCCTGTTTTGCGATTTTCTTTTCGTTCAGTCCGAAATTTGCAGCCCTTGTAAGCGGTATGCCTACGGCAACCATGGGCGGTGTTTCATTGATTTTATACGGGATGATTGCTTCGGTTGGTGTTCGCAACATTGTGGAGAATCAGGTTGATTTTACCGTATCGCGCAATGTAATTATCTCGGCGCTGATTCTGGTATTGGCTATCGGCATTCAGTACGGGACTGAAAATTCAGCCATTTCAATCGGATTCACCAATTTGTCAGGTCTGGCTGTGGCAGCTATCGTTGGTGTATTATTGAATATTTTATTACCCGGATTCGACTCGACTGTGGAGGATGATAAAGGAGATGAGTTCAGCAATATCGAATTATAATGCACGATCAAATCAGGATGCACTATCGAATTTAAAAAGAAACAAAATCAATTATTTATAAATACTTATCGATCATGTTACAGAAATTATTCGGCTTCGACCCGGCCAAAAACACGGTGAGAACAGAAATTGTGGCGGGAATCACCACCTTCCTGACCATGTCGTATATATTGGCCGTCAATCCCAATATGTTTGCACTGTGCGGCATGCCGGCAGGTTCGGTTTTTACGGCTACGGCACTGGCAGCCATTGTGGGTACTTTAGTGATGGCCTTTTGGGCTAAACTGCCTTTCGGACTGGCGCCGGGCATGGGGCTGAATGCCTTCTTTGTTTTTACAGTCTGTCTGGGTATGGGACATTCGTGGGAATTTGCGCTCACGGCAATTCTGATAGAAGGTTTTATTTTCATCATACTCACCCTCACCAATTTGCGAGAGGCCATTGTGAATGCGATTCCGGTTGTCATTAAAAATGCAATCGGTGCCGGGATCGGACTCTTTATTGCTTTTATCGGATTGCAGAATTCGGGCATTATTGTAAATAATGATGCCACGCTGGTTACACTGGGCGATATCACGCAAGGCAGTGCATTGCTGGCCATTATCGGATTTATCATCACCAGTGTATTAGTGGCACGCCGCATTCATGGCGGTTTGCTGATCGGAATCCTGGCTACAACCATCATTGGTATACCGATGGGAATCACCAGTTATCAGGGAATTGTGGCAACACCGGTATCACTCGAACCCATCTTTATGAAATTTCAGTGGAGCGAAATCTTCTCACTTAATATGTTGGTTATCGTCTTCACATTTCTGTTTATTGATATGTTTGATACCATCGGTACATTGGTTGGTGTGGCTACTAAAGCCGGTATGATGCAACCCGACGGAAAAATTCCGCGTATCAAACAGGCTTTCATGGCCGATGCCATTGCTACGATTGCTGGCGCCTGCTTTGGCACCTCAACCACAACCACTTACGTGGAAAGTGCATCGGGTGTGGCACAGGGCGGACGCACCGGACTTACAGCCTTTGTTGTAGCTGTTTGTTTTGGCGTGGCTTTGCTTTTCTCTCCTATATTCCTGGCTATTCCCGCTGCAGCTACCGGTCCGGTGCTGATTCTGGTTGGTTTGTTTATGATGGCTCCGATTAAATCCATCGATTTCGATCATTTCTTCGAATCCATTCCCGCCTTTATCTGTATTGTGATGATGCCGCTGGCCTATTCTATTTCCGACGGAATCCTGCTGGGTATGATCAGTTATGTAATTATCAACCTGTTGAGTGGTAAATTCAAACAAATCACGCCGATGATGTATATACTGGCGGCGCTATTTATTTTGAAATATATCTATTTTTAGTCAACCGATACATTCAAATAATTGTTCCGGATTGTAGTCTGTCTAATCAGACTGCGATCCGGATTTATTTAATATAGACAAAATATGGAACGAAAAATTGCACTTATTACCGGCGCCACATCGGGTATCGGTCAGGCTACAGCCCGCATACTTGCTGCCGAAAACTGGAATCTGATTCTGACGGGCCGCCGTAAAGAACGACTTGATGCCCTGGTTGATGAACTGAATAAAAAATACAACACCGAGGTATTAGCGCTTTGTTTTGATGTACGCGACAAGCAACAGGTGATAGCGAATCTGGGCACACTGCCTGAAGCATGGCAGAATATTGATTTATTGATGAATAATGCCGGACTGGCCTCCGGACTTGAACCCATTCAGGATGGCGATTTCGAAGACTGGGATAAAATGATTGATACCAATATTAAAGGTTTACTTTATGTAACCCATACGGTTTTTCCCTATCTGAAAGCACGTGGTAAAGGACTGATTATCAACCTGGGCTCCATCGCCGGCAAAGAAACTTATCCTAACGGCGGCGTATATTGCGCCACAAAGCATGCTGTAGATTCCTTGTCGAAAGCCATGCGCATCGACATGCTTCCTTTTGGCATCAAAGTATCGCAAATTTGTCCGGGAGCTGTTGAAACCGAATTCTCTGAAGTGCGTTTTCATGGCGACGAACAGCGGGCCGAAGCCGTTTATAAAGGTTTCGAACCCTTGCATGCAGATGATATAGCCGAAGTGGTTTCGTATCTTGTCAATCTGCCTGATCATGTCTGCATCAACGACATGATGGTATTACCCAAAGCGCAGGCCTCGGCTTATGTGATGTATAAAAAATAGATGCGCAGGAAATCTTAACCGTCTGATTCAGTATAATCGTAAAGAAATCCTCAATCTATTCGTCGCAATGCCGCGCCCTTGTGTGCGGCAATGTGATCGGATTTATCACTCTGAATTTCATACTGCGGATCTGCCGGTGTGGCATGATGCGTATATCCTTTATAATCAAAATCGGAAGTATGTACGCGGATGATCGTTCCCGTTACATAACCCGCTTCCGAATTCCATTCTACCCGGTCGCCCGGCCTAAACTCTGTATTCATAATTTATCGTTTTCTGTTTTTGCTGCGTTAAAACTCAGTAAATAATTATCTATATACCGTTGCTTTTCTTTCGATTTATATTGCTGGATATAGCGCGGATGATCGAGCACGGTCAGTTTATCGAAAAGCCGCGCTTTGCGGTTGAGCTGTTGTACAAAGCCGGCATTCTTGCGCCCGAGCACAAAAACCTCATCCGTCTGCAATCCGAGACTGATGTGTTTGCGCAGCGATTCTATCATATAACCGGATGTCAGCCTGAAAAGCTCCGGATCATCATAATAATTGGCATTCAGCCATT
>CAMTPG010000333.1 GCA_947074335.1 uncultured Parabacteroides sp. | reverse complement strand
TTGGCGAAATATACATACAAATTGTTTATCGGGAGAAAAAAAAGGCGTACTTTTGTACATTATTTTATAGAATACAAGCATTATGACTCAAAAGAAAGTTAGAGTTCTGTTTGCACACAGTCCGACCGGACCATTGCACATCGGAGGTGTTCGAACCGCTTTATATAACTACCTGTTTGCCAAACAGCATGGCGGCGATTTTATTCTGCGTATCGAAGATACAGATTCACAGCGTTTTGTGCCGGGCGCCGAAGCCTATATTATCGAAGCACTTACCTGGCTGAATATCCGGTTCGACGAAGGCGTAAGCTTTGGCGGCGATCACGGTCCGTATCGTCAGAGCGAACGAAAAGCCATTTATAAACAATATGTTGATCAGTTGTTGAACGACGGATTGGCTTATATCGCTTTCGATACACCCGAAGAGCTGGATGTAAAGCGTAAAGAAATTGCTAACTTTCAGTATGATGCCTCTACCCGCATGCTGATGCGAAATTCTCTTTCGCTTTCTGCCGAAGAGGTGCAGGCTTTGATTGAAGCCGGACATCAATATGTGGTTCGTGTTAAAATCGAGCCCGACGAAGATATTCATGTAAATGATCTTATTCGTGGCGATGTGGTGATCAACTCATCCGTTCTCGACGATAAAGTAATCTATAAATCAGCCGATCAGTTGCCCACCTATCATTTGGCCAACATTGTTGATGATCATCTGATGGAAATCAGCCATGTTATTCGTGGCGAAGAATGGTTGCCGAGTGCTCCGTTGCATGTTTTGCTTTATCGCTTCCTGGGCTGGACTGAAACCATGCCGCAGTTTGCACATCTCTCTTTATTGCTCAAACCCGAAGGAAACGGAAAATTAAGCAAACGCGACGGCGACCGTTTAGGTTTTCCGGTATTCCCGCTCGAATGGAAAGATCCGAAAACCGGCGAAATCTCTTCGGGATATCGCGAAAGCGGTTATCTGCCCGAAGCTGTTGTAAACTTCCTGGCTCTGCTGGGCTGGAATCCGGGCAACGATAAAGAGGTCATGAGTATGGACGAGCTGATTCAGTGCTTTGATCTGAGTCGTTGCAGCAAGAGTGGTGCGAAGTTCGACTACGAAAAAGCCAAATGGTTCAACCATCACTACATCCAGCTGATGGATAACAAAAAGGCAGCCGAACTGTTTATGCCTGTGCTGGAAAGCCACGGCGTTCATGCCGAACTGCCTTATGTGGAAAAAGTGGTAGGTCTGATGAAAGACCGCGCCTCTTTCATTAAAGATCTGTGGGATTTGTGCAGCTTTTTCTTTGTGGCACCCACAACCTACGATGAAAAGACAGCCAAAAAACGCTGGAAAGCCGATAGCGCGGCTCAGTTAGGCGAACTGATCGAAGTGTTGCGCAATCGCGAGCCGTTCGATGTGGAAGGCACCGAAACCGAGGTAAAGGCCTGGATAGAAAGTAAAGGTTATCACCTCGGAAATATCATGAATGCTACACGCCTGGCTTTGGTAGGCGAAGGCAAAGGTCCTCATATCTTTGATATCACTGCCGCACTCGGAAAAGAAGAAACAATCCGACGTATCCAGCAGGCTATCAATATCCTAAAATAAAATAGAAAACCGGATATTTCGATCTGCTGATCAGGAATATCCGGTTTTTCATGTTCAATAATTACTTTATGTACAGTTTTGCAATACATTTATATGCTTTTACTGTTGCCCTGATTTCTCCGTTTCATCGCAAAGCGCGTATGATGCGTCTGGGACAATGGAAAACAAACGGCATTCTTCGTGAGAAGATTGATCCGAAAGCAAAATATATCTGGGTTCATGCCTCTTCGCTGGGCGAATTTGAACAGGGTCGTCCGCTGATCGAAAAAATAAAAGCCCAATATCCTGACTATAAAATTCTGCTTACTTTTTTCTCTCCCTCCGGATTCGAAGTGCGTAAAAACTACGACGGAGCGGATGTGATCTGCTATCTGCCCTTCGATACGCCTTACCGGGTGAAAAAGTTTCTGAATCTGGCCAGACCGGAGATGGCTGTTTTTATCAAATATGAATTCTGGTCCAATTATCTGCATGAACTCAAACGCCGGCATATTCCGGTATACATCATCTCGTCCATATTCCGTCCGGATCAGGTCTTTTTTAAGTGGTACGGAAAGAGTTACAGCAACGTATTGCATTGCTTCAATCATCTGTTTGTTCAGGATGAGCATTCGGCCGGGTTATTAAAAACGCTGGGTGTGGAAAATGTAACGGTATGCGGCGATACCCGTTTCGACCGGGTAATCGATGTGCGCAATCAGGCGCGCGAAATTCCCACGGTATCGCGCTTTGTGGCACAGACATCCGGAAAAAGTTATACACTGGTAGCCGGCAGTTCCTGGCCGCAGGATGAAGAGATTTTTATTCCCTATTTCAATCAGCATCCGGAGTTGAAATTAATCATTGCTCCGCACGAGATCCATCAGGAACATCTGTTATATATCGAATCACTGCTGAAGCGCCCTTCGGTTCGTTTATCGGATGTGATGAATGATCCGAAGCTGCTGGCCGGAAAAGACTGTCTGATTATCGACAGCTTCGGTATGCTTTCTTCCATTTACCGCTATGGCGATATTGCTTATATCGGCGGCGGTTTCGGACGCGGCATTCACAACACATTAGAGGCCGCCGTTTATGGCATGCCTGTACTTTTTGGACCGAAATTCCGCAAATTTAAAGAGGCATCTGATTTGATCACTTCGGGTGGCGGATTTTCTGTTAATTCGGCACAAGAGTTTGCTGATAAAATGAATGTATTGCTGACGGATGAAATCGCACTAAAAACGGCCGGACAGGCTGCCGGCGATTTTGTGAATACGAAAGCGGGCGTAACCGATACTATTCTGGCGGCTCTCAAAATCGGATAAACCAATTACTTCAAAAATAATAGAATCCCGGATGATCCTGTTCATCCGGGATTTTTTTTGATCTCTTTTTTCGCTTTCACAAGGCATCTAAAATCCCCTTGCAAGGGCTTTTCAAACCCTTTGCAAAGCAATTTTGTGTCGATGCCGATCCATTCGGAATTACCTCGCAATGCATTTTAAAATGCTTCAGCATGTTTTCCGTTTCTTTTTGCGAAGGGATTAAAAACGGACTGATACAACATTTCTGCCGCGCCGAAAGAGCGACTTCTTCGATACGGCATATGCACAAAAAAAGACTGCCTGAATCGCATCAGGCAGTCCTCGCTTAAGTTAGATGTTTTAAATA
>CAMTPG010000332.1 GCA_947074335.1 uncultured Parabacteroides sp. | reverse complement strand
AATGCTTATCTGCAACAGGCACAACACATCGTAAGTCTGGCGCAGGGGCAGGCTTCCTGGAACGGCTGGAAAGCTTTCGACAGTGATCGTAACCGCCATGCGCTCTCTACGGCACTGACAGATAATACATCGGATGCTTTTCGGGAGCTTTGGTATAATTATCATCGCAAAGGACTGGATGAGATGGCAGCAAATCCCGATCGCGGGCGCACCACAATCATCGAGCAACTGCCTTTGCTCGAGCAGGTAAAAAGTATTCGGCCTTCGGCTGCCACATTACTGCTTTTTGCCGATTCAAAACTGGATGAACTGGTATTGATTCTATCGAAAGCCACTTCGCAGGAGAAACAGACCGAATATACATTTCTGTCGAATCTCTATCCTGCACTTACCACCCGGCTCGAACCCTTAAAAAACAATTAAGCAGCATGCTCAACTCACTCTATATACAAAATTATGTACTGATTGATAACCTGGATATCCGGTTCGATCAGGGATTTTCGGTGATTACGGGTGAAACCGGTGCCGGTAAATCCATTATTCTGGGTGCACTTTCGCTGGTGCTCGGACAACGGGCCGACGGGAAGAGCATTAAAAATGATGCCGATAAATGCATCATTGAAGCGACTTTCGATATTTCCAATTATAAACTGGAACCCTTTTTTCAGCTGCATGATCTGGATTATGATGCCGAAAGCTGCATTATGCGCCGCGAACTTTACCGTTCGGGGAAATCACGCGCTTTCATTAATGATTCGCCGGTATCGCTGACATTAATGAAAGAACTGGGACATCAGTTAATCGATATCCATTCGCAACATCAAAATCTGTTACTGGGTGATAGCCGGTTTCAGCTTAATGTTGTCGATGTAATGGCCGAAAATGAGATTTTACTCATTCTTTATCGCAAAGCATACCGACAATATCAGTCATTGAAACGCGAACAAAAGGAATTAATCGAAAAAGCTTCACAAAGCAAACAGGAAGAAGATTATATCCGGTTTCAACTCGAACAATTGCTCGATGCCCGTTTGCAGTCTGATGAACAGAGTGAACTGGAACAGGAACTGGAAACACTTTCGCATGCCGAAGAGATTAAAAGCGGATTATACCGCATTGAAAATCTGCTGGACGGAGAGAGTGCAAGTGCGGTCGGATTATTAAAAGAATCCCTTTCCATTTCAGAATCGCTGGAGCGTTATCTGCCCAAAGCACAGGAAATGACCGAACGTCTTCGCTCCGCTTACCTGGATATCAACGATCTGGCCGGCGAAATATCGGGAATCAAAGAGGATATTGAATTTAACCCGGACCGTATGGACTGGGTGAACGATCGGTTGAACACGTTGTATTCGCTGCAACAGAAACATCGGGTAACTTCTATAGACGCTTTGCTCGAAATACAGGAAAAATATGAACAACAATTGCAAACTATCGATTCATTTGACGAACGTTTAGATGATTTAAATAAACAAATCGTTCTGGCACATGATGAATTGATGCAACAGGCTATGGTATTGAGTGAACAGCGTGCCATAACGGCAAAAGCCATTGCGGCACAGCTGGTTAAATTAATCGCTCCGTTGGGCATGCCTAATACCCGGTTTGAAATTGAAATGTTGCGTAAACCTGAATTCGATAACGATGGAATCGATGATATTCAGTTTATGTTTTCGGCCAATAAAAGTGCTCCGCTTCAACCTGTTGCCCAGACAGCATCAGGTGGTGAAATTTCGCGTCTGATGCTTTGCATAAAAGCCATGATTGCCGGATTCACCGCATTGCCTGCCATCATTTTCGACGAAGTAGATACCGGTGTATCGGGAGATATTGCCGATAAAATGGGTGATATCATGCAAGAGCTCGGTTCGAAAATGCAGGTTTTTGCCATTACGCATCTGCCGCAGATAGCGGCTAAAGGAAAAGCGCATTATTTTGTTTACAAAGAAGATACACATGAACGGACACTAACTCGCATTAAAGCATTATCCGTAGATGAACGCATCCGCGAAATAGCCCGTATGCTGAGTGGTGCTTCACTTACAGATGCAGCCATCGCCAATGCGAAAGATTTATTAAAGGCCGTGAGTTAACGGTAGTTTTCGTGTCAATATATAGGATACGTTATTTGTATCACTATATATAATAATATACCTATTTCTAACTTAAAAAGATACAACATGAAGAGAGTGTTTATGATGACCTGTCTCCTGGTATTTCTGTGTCACACGCCAGGTTACAGTCAATTTTGGATTAATTTCGGATGGGGCGACCCGTCATGTCAGAACTGTCACTGGATGGAACATGCATTGCATCTGAATCCGCGGCAGGCTGATGATTATCATAGTATTGTACATAAATATGGTCGTAAGATAGAACGCGAAGCCCGACGCCCCTTTGCACAATGGGATAATGCTTCCTATAAAATCTATAAATTACGTATGGAACGCGACCGGAAGTTGCAACGCATCCTGTCGCCTTCGCAATTCCGGATGTATGTGCAATTAGTACGTGAAAGTCCGACTCGCATTCACGACTGGCAGGGCTGGTATAACAATCCGAACTTTCCTAATTATCGTCCGTCGCACGCCTGTCACCGTTATGAAGACAGTTACTGGCATTCGAGCTGGGAATATCACAACAACCGCTGGGATAATCGTTGGGATGATGGCAAATGGTATCCGGGTAAATATGATAAACCCGGTATTCACCGTCCGCAAAACAGTCGTCCGCAAAATAATAATCACGGTAATGGTAATTATCGCCCGAACAATAACAATAATAAACCGGGCAATACAACAAAACCGAATCAGAATACAAAACCGGGAAATTCAAACAAACCGAATTCGAACAATAACAACAGCGGAAATCGTCCGAATTCAAATCGCCCGGGTACCAATCAGAACAATTCGGGTAATTCAAACAGCAATCGTCCCGGATCAAACCGCACTTCTACGAACATGAAGCGTGAGAATGTAAAGAAAACTGAATCGGAGAAGAAGAAAGAGTCGGAAAAGAAAGATAAAAAAGAATCGACAACCGAAAAGGATAAAAACAAAAGCAGCCGTACCAACAGTACCGGCAGAAATCGTACAAATAATAACTAATTCTTTATATCTTTGTATCGGTCAACATTATTTATGTTGGCCGATTAACATTTAGAGCGTTTCGCACATGAAAGAAAATGAACTGATATTCGGTATCCGTGCCGTTATCGAAGCCGTTCAGGCCGACAAAGAGATTGATAAAATTTTGG
>CAMTPG010000331.1 GCA_947074335.1 uncultured Parabacteroides sp. | reverse complement strand
CCATTTTCGCTCCGCAGCCGGCCGAAAACGCCGATGCTATTTTTCTGTTTGCCTCCGGCAACAATCCCACGGCATTGCAGGCCGATTTCAAACTCCGCGAGAGCGAATATCTGTATCGCATCTATAAAGGCCGCCTGTTGCCCACCATTTCGTTTAATGCGGGCATCAGCACCAATTACATCGAGAACCTGAAGGCCGGCTCTGTAACACAGGGGTTTGGCGGGCAGTTTAAAAACAACCGGGGCGAATACCTGAGTTTTAATTTTGCCTTCCCGCTCTTCGACGGCTTGTATAAAGTAACCCAGAAGCGGCGTTATCACAACAACCTGCGTATGGCGCGCGAAACAAAAACCGAGGTGATGCGCCAGCTGCAAAATGCCATTGAGCAAGCCATTCTCGACCGTGAAGGTTATGCCAAAGAGGCCATTCAGATCGAACGCAAAGTTGAATCAGATGAGCTGGCCTATCAGATCACGCTTCGTAAGTACGAAGAGGGATTGATGAGCACGCTCGATGTGCAGACCAATGCCAATAATCTGCTTACTTCGCGGGCGGAGTTGCTGCAAAAGCGACTGATGTATCACATGAAATGCAAACTCATCAATTATTATAAAGGCGAACCGTTGATCGACGCCGACGAATCAAATTAATAACAGCTAATACGTACAATTATGGATATTCAACTGGAAAAAAAGAAAGGATTACGTAAAAAACACATTCCCTTTATTGCGGGCGGAATTATTTTTATTGTCCTTGTGGCATGGATCATTTTCGGCAATCATGCGTCGACACTCAAAGTGGATGCGCGCGGCATCAGCATCGGGGAGGTTAAAAAAGAGAACTTCAATGATTATGTACGTGTGAACGGACAGGTTCAACCCATCACCATTGTGCAACTGAGTCCGGAAGAGGGCGGAATCGTGCGCGATCGTGTGGTGGAAGAGGGCGCTCAGGTAAAAAAGGGCGATGTTATCGTGGTGCTGTCCAACTCGAATCTGGATCTGCAGATTCTCGATGCCGAAGCACAGCTGGCCGAGAAACAGAATTTCTTGCGCAATACGCAGGTGGCCATGGAGCAGGATAAGCTGAATAATCAGCTCGAAAAGGCACAGCTCGATATGGATATGACGCGCACACGCCGTGCTTATCAGCAATATCATCAGCTTTACGAAGAAAAACTCATTGCCAAAGAGGAGTATATCAAAGCCAAAGAGGATTCTGAGCTGGCCTCCAAAAAATATGAACTGGTGGTGCAGCGCCTGAAGCAGGATTCACTTTCGCGCAACATCCAGATGGAGGAGATGGAGATGAGTCTGGCCAATATGCGTAAAAATATTGCGCTGGTGCATGAACGCAAGGAGCATCTCAATGTGCGCTCGCAAATCAACGGCGAACTGGGATTGCTTGATGTGGTGCTGGGACAGAATATTGCGGCCGGACAGAAAATAGGACAGATCAACGATTTGTCTGATTATAAGGTGGAAGCGCTGATTGATGAACATTATATTGACCGTGTGCGTCCCGGACTCGATGCGGCTTTCGAGCGACAGAGCGGTAATTTTGCCCTGAATGTGCGCAAAGTGTATCCCGAAGTGCGCGACGGCAAGTTCAGAACCGATTTTATATTTACGGGCGAACGACCGGATAATATCCGCAGCGGGCAAACTTATTACATCAACCTCGAACTCGGTCAGCCTACCGAAAGTGTGATGATTCCGCGCGGCACCTTCTTCCAGAATACCGGCGGCAACTGGATCTTTGTGGTGGAGCCCGGCGGCAAAAAGGCACATCGCCGCAAAATTAAAATAGGCCGGCAGAATCCGCAGTATTATGAGGTGCTGGAAGGATTGGAACCGGGCGAACAGGTGATCGTGTCGAGCTATGAGAGCTATCGCGACAACGAAGTGCTGATTCTTGATTAACCGCTCCGCATGGCGGCTGCACAAATTACAAATAATAACTATACAGAAAAATAAATGTCTGATTATGAAAAACTTTGAAATAGCTTTTCGTTCGCTGTTTAAACGCGGACGTAGCAATGTGATTAAAATTTTGGCGCTGACAATCGGGCTCACCATGGGACTGATTCTGATTGCCAAAGTGTGCTACGAATCTTCTTTCGAGTCGTTTTATCCCGATTATGAACGGATTTATCTGGTACACGAAACGCTTATCCGCGATGGCGAACTGATGAGTTACGGGCAGATCAGTGGTGGCGTAATTCCGAAAATGGAAGCTGAAATACCTGAAATAGAGAAGGCTACACGCATTACTTATGCCGGACATCTGGGTTCGGTATTTAAAACTTCCGATCAAAAAAGTTATTCGGCCAACGGATATCTGGCGGATACCACCTTTTTTGATGTTTTGCCGCGCAACATACTGATCGGCAACCCGAAAGAGATTCTGGCTAATCCGGAAGATGTAATGATTTCCGAAAAGCTGGCGCTTACGCTGGGCGGTATCGATCAGGCTTTGGGACAGGATATTATCTTCGATGCCTATCCGGACCGGAAATTTCATATTGCGGGCGTATTCGAGGATGTGCCCGAAAATACCGTGCTTAAATATGATATCCTGTTTTCCATTTATATGCAGGCCGAATGGAGTTTATCGAACTGGTTAGGTAACGATTGCTATCAGGGTTTGGTTAAATTGAATCCGCAAACCGATTATAAAATGCTCGATCCTGCGTTGCGCGAAGTGCAGACGCGCCATGCCGATATGCAGTTAATGGCAGATGCGGGGGTTGATTTAAGGTATACGCTCGAACCATTTATCGGGCAACACAGTCAGAACGAAGAGGTGCGAAGCATGAACCGGCTGTTGTTGATACTGGCCGTGATTCTGATTTTTGCCACGGTGATGAATTACATCCTGATCGTGATTTCTACTTTGATTAACCGCACCAAAGAGGTGGCTGTTTATAAATGTTATGGTGCTTCTACGCGCAATCTGTTAGGACTTACATTTACCGAATCGCTGATACATATTGTGTTGGCTTTGATCTTCGGTCTATTTATCATTCTTCTCTTCCGCAGCAGGATAGAAAGTCTGCTGGATGCTTCGCTGGGTGCACTTTTTACCTTGCAGACCATGAGTGTTTTGGCCTGGATCTGTGTCTTGGTATTTCTGATTACCGCGTTTATTCCGGCCTATCTATATCTGCATGTGCCGGTGGCGGCAGCTTTTCGCAACTACAAAGAATCGCGCCGGTACTGGAAACTGGCGCTGCTGTTTGTGCAGTTTGTGGCTACGGC
>CAMTPG010000330.1 GCA_947074335.1 uncultured Parabacteroides sp. | reverse complement strand
CGCATCCTCAATCGCTGCCTGTGCCGCTGCAATGCGGGCAATCGGCACGCGGAACGGCGAACAGGAAACATAATTCAGACCTACATTATGGCAGAATTTTACGGATGAAGGTTCGCCGCCATGCTCACCGCAAATACCGCATTTCAGATCCGGACGGATGGCACGGCCCTTTTCGGTCGCCATTTGTACTAACTGTCCCACGCCATTTTGATCGAGCACCTGGAACGGATCGACTTTCAGAATCTTTTTATCCAGATACACCGGCAGGAACGATGCAATATCGTCGCGCGAATAACCGAATGTCATCTGAGTCAGGTCGTTTGTGCCAAACGAGAAGAACTCGGCAGCCGATGCGATCTTGTTGGCAGTCAGCGCGGCACGCGGAATCTCAATCATGGTTCCCACCTTGAAATCCACACGATCGCCTGTTTCGGCAAACAATTCTTCGGCTGTCTGGCGAATCACATTTTCCTGCTCCTTAAATTCATACAAAATACCGGTAAGCGGCACCATGATTTCGGGAATTGTTTCGATACCTTTTTTCTTGAGGGCCAGCGCAGCACCCAGAATGGCGCGTGTCTGCATCTCGGTAATTTCGGGATAAGTATTGCCCAGACGACAACCTCTGTGACCTAACATCGGGTTATGTTCGCAAAGCGATTCCACACGCTGCTGGATGTATTTCACCGAAACGCCCATGGCTTCAGCCATCTCTTCCTGACCTTTCAGATCGTGCGGAACAAACTCATGCAAAGGCGGATCAAGCAGACGAACTGTTACAGGGAATCCGGCCATGGCCTCGAAAATACCTTCGAAATCTTCCTGCTGATACGGCAGAATTTTGGCCAGTGCCTTTTTGCGTCCTTCGGCCGACTCGGCAAGGATCATTTCGCGCATGGCTTTGATTTTTTCGCCCTCAAAGAACATATGTTCCGTGCGGCACAATCCAATGCCCCGCGCTCCGAATTTGCGTGCAATCGATGCATCATGCGGCGTATCGGCATTGGTTCGAACCGACATGTGTGTATATTTATCAGCCAGCTTCATCAGCTCTTCGAAATCGCTCGATAATTCGGCCGCTTTGGTTTCCACTTTGCCGCTGTAAACTTCGCCCGTTGTACCGTTGATAGAGAGATAATCGCCCTCTTTGAAGGTTACATTATCTACCGTAACGGTTTTGTTTTTATAATCAATCTCCATGGCTCCTGCACCTGATACACAGCATTTTCCCATACCGCGTGCCACAACAGCCGCATGCGATGTCATACCGCCGCGCGCCGTCAGAATGCCTTCGGCAACCGCCATACCCGCTAAATCTTCGGGAGATGTTTCGGTACGCACCATCACCACTTTTTTGCCGTCTTCGTGCCATTTGGCTGCATCATCTGCAAAGAATACAATCTGTCCGGTAGCCGCGCCGGGCGAAGCCGGTAAGCCTTTTACCCAGACTTTCGCACGCTTTTCGGCTGCTTTATCAAATACGGGATGCAGCAGTTCGTCGAGCTTATTGGGATCGATGCGCAGCAGCGCTGTTTTTTCATCAATTAATCCTTCGTGCAGCAGATCCATGGCAATTTTCACCATTGCCGCACCGGTACGTTTGCCATTACGTGTTTGCAGGAACCATAATTTGCCCTCCTGAACCGTAAATTCCATATCCTGCATATCTTTGTAATGCAGTTCCAGCTGATGCTGCAGCGCATCCAGTTCTTTGTAGATTTCGGGCATCGCCTCTTCCATCGAAGGATAATCGGCCACACGCTCCGCTTCGCTGATGCAGGCACGTTCGGCCCAACGCTGCGAACCTATCTTGGTGATTTGCTGCGGCGTACGAATACCGGCCACCACATCTTCGCCCTGCGCATTGATCAGATATTCGCCATTGAAGAGGTTTTCGCCGTTGCCCGCATCACGCGAGAAACAAACACCTGTAGCCGATGTGTCGCCCATGTTTCCAAAAACCATGGCTTGCACATTCACCGCAGTTCCCCATTCGGCCGGAATACCTTCCATTTTGCGATACAGAATGGCACGATCGTTCATCCAGCTGTCGAAAACCGCACAGATAGCGCCCCAAAGCTGCTCGTATGCACAGGTCGGAAAATCTTTGCCTGTCTGTTTTTTTACGGCTGCTTTAAACAGGGTAACCAGCTCTTTCAGATCATCAACGGTAAGCTCGTTATCCAGTTTTACACCCTTCTGATGTTTCAGATTTTCGATAATTTCCTCGAACGGATCAATATCTTCTTTGTTTGTAGGTTTCATACCCAGCACCACATCACCATACATCTGTACGAAACGACGGTACGAATCCCAGGCAAAACGCGGATTTCCTGTTTTCCGGCTCAAACCTTCCACCACTTCATCGTTAAGTCCCAGATTCAGAATAGTATCCATCATTCCCGGCATAGAAGCGCGGGCACCCGAACGCACCGAAACCAGCAGCGGATTTGCCACATCGCCAAATTTTGAGTGCATGAGCGATTCTACCATTTCAATGGATTTCTCCACATCTGCCTTCAGTAATGCTACTACTTTATCTTTGCCTAAGTCGAAATATTCGGAACAAACATCTGTGGTAATGGTGAATCCCGGAGGAACCGGCACACCAATCAGGTTCATTTCAGCAAGGTTGGCTCCTTTACCACCGAGCAGGTTTTTCATCTCAGCTTTACCTTCGGCCTTTCCGTTACCGAATGTATAAACTCTTTTCTTTTCCATATTGATATTAGTATATTAATGTTAAAATTGTACTTAGTTTTGCAATGTTCAGTTGTCATTTCTGCAAATATATGGCATTTTGAAGCGTTTAAACGGATAAAACTGTATGTTTTAAACCACCTTTGTTGGTTGTTAAAAAGTAAATATATATATTTGAGTGCGGGAAATTAAATCTTACCCTAATAAATTTCCGCTTTTATTTTCATATATAATTGATTGAATGCGTTTTATCTCTTTATTTACTGATGCATACATCCTGCCTTTTGTGCTGATTTCCGGGTCTGAAATATTAAATTACTTCAATTACTGACCGGTTTGCTTATAATTTGTAAGCGATTGTACAGAACCTGATTTTTTGTGGCTCTTCATTTTTAGCCGGTGCCCTGTTTGTTGCATCGCCATGCATTAGGCTTTTGATGCCTTTGTACTATAAACTCATTGTACAACAAGTTGCCCTTTCATTGTACAATGTGTCCACGAATTTGTTATATCGCAAGCTCGCTCTGTATGGACTGTGTGTCGCTCTTAGTTTTGAGTGTGTG
>CAMTPG010000329.1 GCA_947074335.1 uncultured Parabacteroides sp. | reverse complement strand
TGGATGAATATATATTACTTATTTTATGACCTGTATTACTGAATAATTTACAGAGTAACATAATTTATATATACATTATTCTATCACAGTACCGGATATTGCTCTTGTAAAAATGTAATAATCTCATTGGGATCAACTCGTTTTGTATAATCTTCATTTTTATAAATATAACTGATAATACCATTTTTATCCCAATAAAAGTAGCGGGTACAGGCAATAAACCCGTTGTATTACCATTATATTTACTTAAGGAGATTTTCTCTTCATATAAATAAAAAAAAATAATATATAATTCCTCTGAAATTGAAGATTTCAAAAAAAGGATTTATAAAAAATAAATCTATAAGGATCGTGTAATTTGAAATATTGAAAACATAATTCAACCAGGCATAATCTAAATATCATTCACCGACCATCCGGCACTCAGTCGTAATTATTGATGGCTCCAGAAAACAGGTAAACTGCTTTAATGGTTTTTATGAAGGGGATATTATTATCGGCAAAAAGAAAACAGGTTTCATACCCTTTCACGGATATGAAATCTGTTTTTCTTTTCCGAAAATAAACAAATCCATTATTTGGGTGTGGCAGAATTTTCGGATGTAGCCGATGAATCAGGAGCTGTCCGAGTATTATCCGGAGCAGCAGAAGAACTATCAGTTGCTGCTGCATTACTACCGGCCGAACTGCTTTTCTCTGCTGAAGCAGGAGAAGTTGCAGAAGCAGTCGGCGTAACCGGTGCAGTCAGTGTTGCAGATGCCGCCGGTGCCACAGAATCCGCCGGTACAGTCACCGTCGCACCTCCCGCACCCTGTACAACCACTTTCAGATGTTTATGTCTGGCCTTCAGTATCAGTCTGCGAATCAAAATTACAAATCCGGCGATGAAACCCAGCGTACCATTCATCCAGAAGGAGAAGGTGTGATTATGGTTGTGGAATAAGATTTTAATGCCGTCTATAACATAAGGCGATGCTACGGCAACAATATTAATTACCAGCAACATCCACATCATAACAATAGTCAGGGCCTGAGTTGTCGAAGCGGCTTTCGAGGCCTTATCAATCACAAACGGATTTGCAATACCGGTAAAAAAGGCCTGCACAAAGATCGCGATGGCAAAAACCCATACATTATGAGACAGCGCAATGGCAAAAAATCCTACCCCGATAGCAAACATACACATTTCGTATACCGATGCTTTAAGGAAGCCCAAAACAGGTTTCAGAATAAATCCGGCTATGGCCACGGCAACCATACCAAACGAAATCACATCGCCGGTCAGTCCGCTCTTATAATGATATTGCTCCATTAAGAAAGGCAAATCAATATTCACCACAATGGTTAAAAAGCCCAATGTACCGGTAAATATCATAAATTTAATAAGTTGGGGAACTTTGATATGGGTATATACATTTTCTTTCGGCCCCGTATTATCTACTTTCTGAGGCTTCACCACCACATATTTTTTCAAAAAAGGCGTGAGCAGAATCGGAATAATAGGCAGCAGATAGATGGCAAAAGGCAGTCGCCAGTTAAACTCACCCACATACCCTACACCAATGGTTGCACCGATCATGGCTATGGTAGATACAGATGATAAATAACCATACTGCTTCGTTCGCTCGGTACCGGAGAAAAGCTGTGCAATATATCCCTGTGCCAGTGGCAACATGACACCCGAACCGGCGCCCAGTGTGGCGCTTAGTACAATCAGCATCCAGAGTTTATCGGTAAACAACATACCCAGACCGCTCACAAAGCAGACGATGTTACCGATCGTCAGCAGCCATAAGTTATTATACTTCGCACACAACTTACCGCCTACCACGATAAAAGGTATGCACAACAACGAAGGTATCGTTATCAACATCTGGATAACAATATCCGGAGCATGCGGAAAAACTTTATTCATATCGCCGATCAGCGGTGATACGGCCACACCCGGAAAACAGTTCACAATGTAAATGAGGTATACATCAATTACGGTGATTAGTGGTATTAAGGTACCTTTGCCAGACTTAATTTTCATTTTCTAATATTTTACTAAAACATGTAAGGTTTTCTTTATTTAAAGGAACAACACACTTTCTGTTTTGTTTCAGATTTAACATATCCGGTTCGTTAATACACAAATTGTAACCTAAAAACAGCGAACAATACCATTTTATTACTGTTTATACAATGTAATTGACTTAAATTCCGATTAAACTAATAATTGTTAAACATAAAATCTTTTTTGTATGTCGCTTTCATTAAAAACAGCTGTTGCAGATCAAAAGACAACAACAGAACCTGATGCTAAACCTTATATAGGAAAGCAGAACGATGTAGTAGTAGAAGGAGGTATCTATACCCCTGAAGTGATGTGGAAAATCGGTCTGATCTCCGGTTATGCCGTTTCGCCCGATAATAAGAAGATTGCTTATGTGGTTACCTACAGCAGCATCGAAGAGAATCTGTCTCACAATGTGATGCATGTGATGGATGCCGATGGCAAAAACGATGTACTGATTACCACTACCACGGCCGATGAAGATTCGCCCCAGTGGATAAAAGGAGGCACCAAAATTGCATTTTTAAGTGATGTAACGGGCAAAGATCAGATTTGGGAGATGAATCCCGACGGCTCCGGCCGCAAACAGCTTTCCGATTTCGACGGAGAAATTCAGGGATTTCGTTTTGCGCCCGACGACAGTAAAGTGGCCTTTATCTCGCAGGCTCCCTATATTTTTCATCCTGAAAATATCTACAAGGGACTGGATAAAGCCACCGGACTCATGGCCGAAGATTTGATGTATAAACACTGGGATCACTGGCTCAAAACGGTTCCGCATCCCTTCTATGCTCCTTTCGACGGGGATAAAACCGGTACTGCCATTGATATTCTGGAAGGTACACGCTTTGAATCGCCCCTGTTACCCTTTGGCGGAATTGGCGAGATTAACTGGAGTAATGATTCGAAAATCCTGGCTTACGACTGCAAGAAAAAGGCCGGCACAGCCTATACGCTGTCTACCGATTCGGATATTTATTTATACAATACCGAAACAAAACAGGAGGTCAATATCTGTAAACTGCCGGGCGACGCCGACCAGAACATGGGCTACGATATGAGTCCCGCTTATTCGAAAAGCGGCAAATACATTGCCTGGCTCAGTATGGAGCACGACGGCTACGAGAGCGACAAGAACCGCCTTTATGTGATGGATCTCGAAACCAAAAAGAAATGGGATGTTACAGCCCGTTACGATAATGATGTAAATGAGT
>CAMTPG010000328.1 GCA_947074335.1 uncultured Parabacteroides sp. | reverse complement strand
CATAAGTATGTTATATAGCAGTCGTGGTTAAACAACAAAAAGAAGAGGTCGATATTTCGGCCAGTCTATCAGAAGTTTGGAGAGTGCTTACCGACAAAGAGCGGGAGATTCTCCGGAGTAATTCGACTATCCAGCATTTCAAACGTAACGAGTTGATTTATTGCGAGGGAGACGAACCAAGTGACATGATGTGCTTACTTAAAGGCAAGGTGAAGATCTTTAAAGAGGGTGTAGGAGGAAGAAGCCAGATCATACGAATGATTAAACCCATCCAGTATTTTGGTTATCGTGCGAATTTTGCACAGGAAAACTACCTGACAAACGCATCTGCTTTTGAAGCCTCAGCGGTTTGTATGATTCCGATGACGGTTGTTACCGATTTGTTAATGCGCAATGCGAACCTCGCGTTGTTTTTTATTCGTCAGTTATCTATGGATTTAGGTATCGCCGATGAACGTACGGTAAACCTGACGCAAAAACACATTCGCGGCCGTTTGGCAGAGTCGTTATTATTCCTGAAAGATAGCTATGGTCTGGAAGAAGATGGTGCTACGTTGAGTATCTATCTGTCACGCGAAGATTTAGCTAATCTGTCGAACATGACGACATCAAATGCAATCAGAACGTTATCTACTTTTGTAGCTGAACGTATTATTGCGATTGATGGTCGGAAAATTAAAGTGATCGATGTAGATCGGTTACGTAAAATTAGTAAAATGGGATAGTGATATAAACAAATCCTGTTTTGTATGAGAAAACATCTAACAGCAGACATAGTTTTTATGTCTGCTTTTTTTATGTCCTTTTTTGCGGATTAGTATAACGGGAGCGGGGTTTGCAGACAATCCGGTTTTTGCGGCTTTTTAAAGCATTTGCCTTTTGATAATTGTCAAAAGGTCTTACGACAATTGTCAAAAGGTCTTCCGATAATTATCAAAAGGCCTTTCGACAATTATCAAAAGGTCTTAGGACAATTATCAAAAGGCCTTACGACAATTGTCGAAAGGCAAATGCACTTACATGTCGTAAAAAATATCAGCGAATGGCTTCGCGTACACGAACCAGTTTGGTAAGCAGATCTTCCAGTTTATCGAGCGGCAACATATTAGCTCCGTCTGATTTGGCCACAGAAGGATCTGGATGTGTCTCAATAAACAGGCCGTCGGCGCCTACGGCAATTGCTGCTTTAGCCACGGTTTCGATCAGGGCCGGAAGTCCGCCGGTTACGCCCGAAGTCTGATTGGGCTGCTGCAATGAGTGTGTAACATCCATAATTACCGGATAGCCAAACTCGCGCATTTGCGGAATGCCGCGATAATCCACTACCAGATCTGTATAACCGAATGTAGTGCCGCGTTCGGTAATCATCACTTCCGGATTACCGGCATCGGCCACTTTCTGTACGGCAAACTGCATGGCGGCAGGCGAGAGGAATTGTCCCTTTTTAATGTTCACAATCTTTCCGGTTTCGGCTGCGGCAACCAGCAAATCGGTCTGGCGGCACAAGAAAGCCGGAATCTGCAGGATATCCACATATTCGGCAGCCAGCGCAGCTTCGGTAGTTTCGTGAATATCGGTTACTGTCGGAACATCGAATGTTTCGCTCACCTTACGCAAAATCTTCAATGCTTTTTCATCGCCAATTCCGGTAAACGAATCAATACGCGAACGGTTGGCTTTGCGGTAAGAACCTTTAAACACAAACGGGATATTAAGCCGGTGAGTCAGCTCTTTGATGTTTTCGGCAATACGCAGTGCCATCTCTTCGCCTTCGATCACGCAGGGACCGGCCAGCAAAAAGAAATTATCTTTGTTTCTTAAATCGTCGATTTTAAGCATATTATTTAGTTGTTTGTTGTAACAGTGTGAGTGTTTGTTCAATTTTTTCTTCGGCGGGCAAAGTGGCATCGAGCCAATGGATGCGACTTCCGCGGCGCTCCATGCCTCTGAACCAGGTCATTTGCCGTTTGGCAAACTGATGAATCGCAATTTCGAGCTGCGAAACCATCTCATCATACGAAAGTTGCCCTGTAATATATAAGGTAAGAAATTTATATTCCAGTCCGTAATAGATCAAATCATCCGGTGCCACACCCGAATCCAGTATGCCGCGCACTTCATCCACCATGCCCTCTTCTAAGCGGGCATGCAGGCGACGCGAGATTTTTTCGCGTCGCAGCGCCCTGTCGATATCGATACCGATAATCAGGCTGTTGAGCGGTTCGTACTCATTGGCTTCGGGCGCTTCGTTTTTGTAATATTCTTCAATTTCGATGGCACGAATGGCGCGTTGAGCCGAATCAACATCGGTTTTGTTGTGTAATACTTTATAACTTTTCAATATTGTTTCGAGCTCCTGCAACGATTTGCCCTGCAATCGGGCACGCAATTCCGGATTTTGCGGCACATCCAGCAGTTTGTAGCCTTTCAGTACGGCTTCGATGTACATGCCGGTTCCGCCGCAAAGCACGGGCAGTTTGCCTTTGCCGGTAATTTCGGCGAAGGCCTGAAAGAAATCATGCTGATATTCGAATACATTGTATTTGTAACCCGGATCGCAGATGTCGATCAGATGATGCGGAACCGTTTTTCCGTCTATCACATAATCGGCCAGATCTTTCCCGGTGCCGATATCCATGGCGCGGTAAAGCTGTCGCGAATCGGCGCTGATAATTTCAGCATCAAGGCGATGTGCCAATGCGGCGGCAAAAGCGGTTTTTCCGCTGGCCGTCGGACCTAAAACGGTAATGAGTTGATACGGATTCATAGTATGCAAAGATAATAAATAAAAAAAGCCGTCCTTTAAAAAAGAACGGCTTTCCTTATATTATAGGGATTGGATTATTTCGCGATTACACGAGCCATTTCCAATACTTTGTTTGAATAACCCCATTCGTTGTCATACCAAGAAACAACTTTAGCGAAGTTATCATCCAAAGAGATACCAGCTTTAGCATCGAAGATAGATGTAAGAGCGCAACCACGGAA
The DNA here is from genome assembly GCA_947074335.1 of uncultured Parabacteroides sp. GTDB lineage: Bacteria > Bacteroidota > Bacteroidia > Bacteroidales > Tannerellaceae > Parabacteroides. The sequence continues at coordinate 287 of CAMTPG010000328.1, read as the reverse complement.
GTCAGTAGATACTACTGAATCTTCAGTGTAACCTAGCACACCTTTCAATTCGCCTTCAGAAGCTTCTTTCATTGCAGCACAAATTTCTGCCATTGAAGCGCCTTTTTCAAGAACTACTGTCAAGTCTACTACAGAAACGTCAGAAGTTGGAACGCGGAAAGCCATACCTGTCAATTTGCCGTTCAATACTGGCAATACTTTACCTACAGCTTTAGCAGCACCTGTAGAAGAAGGGATGATGTTTTCTAGGATACCACGACCACCTCTCCAGTCTTTCTTAGAAGGAC
>CAMTPG010000327.1 GCA_947074335.1 uncultured Parabacteroides sp. | reverse complement strand
CCACAGGTCTGGTCATTTCGGATCTGATGTATCGTCACTGGGATGAATGGACCAGTACGGCCCCGCATCCTTTTGTAGCTGATTTCGATGGTAATTCCATATCCGGTGGCGTAGATGTGTTGGAAGGTGAGCCTTTCGAAAGTCCGATGAAACCTTTCGGTGGCATTGAACAGCTGGCCTGGAGCACAACTTCGGATCAGATTGCTTATACGTGCCGTAAAAAGACAGGCAAAGCGTATGCTATCTCCACCAATTCGGATATTTATGTATATGATCTGAAAACCAAACAGACTACGAATATCAGCGAAGGGATTATGGGTTATGATACCAATCCGCAATATTCTCCGGATGGTCAATTCATAGCCTGGCAAAGTATGGAACGCGACGGATACGAATCAGATCAGAACCGCCTTATGGTGATGAATCTGAAAACCGGCGAAAAGGTATTTGCCAGCAAAGCATTCGACTCAAATGTAGATAATTTTGTATGGAGTTCAGATTCTAAAACCATCTATTTTAATGGTGTATGGCATGGAACAACACAATTATATGCCGTTGATCTGACGAATAATAATGATTTGACAAAACTTACCGAAGGTCAATGCGATTATGCATCTGTTGCCTTACTTGGTGATAACAAGCTGATTGCTAAGCGTCGCTCAATGAGTATTGGCGATGAGATTTATGCTGTCAATCTGGCCGATAATAATGCAGTAACGCAACTTACTACCGAAAACAAACAGATATATGATCAGATCACCATGGGTAAAGTGGAAGAGCGCTGGATTACAACTACCGATAATAAACAGATGCTTGTCTGGGTGATTTATCCGCCGCATTTTGATCCGGCTAAAAAATATCCGGCACTGCTTTATTGTCAGGGCGGACCGCAAAGTCCGGTCAGTCAGTTCTGGTCGTATCGTTGGAACTTCCAGGTAATGGCCGCCAACGATTATATCATTGTTGCTCCTAACCGCCGCGGATTACCCGGATTCGGTATGGAATGGAATGAAGCAATCAGCGGTGATTATGGCGGACAATGTATGCGTGATTATTTCAGTGCCATTGATGCCGTAGCTAAAGAACCTTATGTGGATAATGATCATCTGGGTTGTGTAGGAGCCAGCTTCGGCGGATTTTCGGTTTATTGGATGGCCGGCCATCACAATGGTCGTTTTAAAGCGTTCATTTCGCATGATGGTATATTTAATGTAGAGATGCAATACCTGGAAACCGAAGAGATGTGGTTTGCCAACTGGGATATGGGCGGCCCGTACTGGGATAAGAAAAATCCGGTGGCTCAGAAAACATTTGCCAGTTCTCCGCACCTGTTTGTAGATAAATGGGATACACCTATTCTCTGCATTCATGGCGAAAAAGATTATCGTGTACTGGCTAATCAGGGATTAGCAGCATTTAATGCCGCTGTTCTCAACGATGTCCCTGCCGAATTATTGATTTATCCTGACGAAAACCATTGGGTGCTCAGACCGCAAAATGCTATTTTATGGCAGCGTACTTTCCTGGGATGGCTGGATAAATGGCTGAAATAATAAATTGATTTATTTAAAATAATATAGGCCGGTTGTTTTATAACAACCGGCTTTATTGTATAAAAAGAAATGATTGATTTATTCTGTTTTTTTATCCGTTAATCTAACGAACAGTATATACAATTTACCGATAAGACTGTATTATCTTAATATTATTTTTAAAAAATTATAAATAATATGCTGTTTCTATCAAAATCTGTTATATTTGTGCGTTAATTTTAATGAAATCTACCTCCGACATATCCTTATGGCAGCAGTTTGTATCGGGTAATGATGAAGCTTTTTCCTGCATTTATCAAAAATATGTACAGGTTCTTTATCAGTATGGCAAACATATTTGCAGTGATTCTGAATTAGTAAAAGACACAATTCAGGAACTCTTTACTTATATCTATCGCAAACGTCATGAAATCTCCATAAAAACCGGATTGGAAAGTTATCTTTTTATTGCCTTCAAAAATTTATTATTTAAAACACTTACTCACGAACAACATTATACATCCATCACAGAAGACAATCAATCGCTACAATTTTCGCTTAGTGTGGAAGATGAATTTCTGGAGCATGAAACGGTACGCAATCAGAAAGAAAAAATTCGTGAGCTTTTGCTATTATTATCACACCGGCAACAGGAGGTGATTTATTTACGTTATATTCGCGAACTTTCTTTCGAAGAAGTTTGTCAAATCATGGATCTGAATTATCAGTCTGCACAAAATCTGCTTCAGCGTTCATTTAAAAAAATCAAATCACATTATAAACCTTCAGAAATGCAGTTGTTGCTGGGTATTTTATATCTGCTGAAATAATTTTCATCAAAATCATAAAATAAATTCATTTTAATGAGTATAAAATGAAAAAGAAATCCTCTTTAGTATAGTTAACATTAAATACTATGCAAAAGGATTACTCAACATATACATCACTGAAATTATTAGAAGATGATTTTTTTATAAAAAGTGTATATCATGCTAATTGCGATACAGATCGTTTCTGGCAAATACAAATACAACGTGCACCGTGGTTAGAAGAGGAAATTCGCATCGCGCGCAAAACATTAATAGGAACCCGCAGGGCTGCTCTTAATCAACAGCTCAGCGAGGAAGATGTTACACTACTCTGGCAAACTATATATAAGCAAACACATTCACGCAAAGCTCGGTTGCGGCATTCCACGCTGTTTTACCGGTTTGCAGCCGTGGCAGCCGCCTGCTTTGTGGGATTTATGTTCTTTTTGTGGTTTAATCAGTCGTCAACAACCGATAACCCGGTAGATTATATGGCGTTAGTTACCAAAAATTCGGATGCAACAGTCAATTCGCATGTTTCTCTTATCCTTTCAGACGAAGAACAGATTGTATTTGAAGGCGAATTGGCCGTATTGGCATATGATGAAACCGGTCGTATTACTGCCAATGAAGAAAATCTTATGCATGTATCCGAAAAGGAACCTGATTTATTATCGATGAATCAATTGCTTGTTCCGGCCGGTAAACGCTCGATGATCACATTTCCCGACGGCACAAAGATCTGGATAAATTCAGGTACACAACTGATTTATCCATCCCGGTTTAGCAGTTCCAAACGTGAAATATTTGTCAACGGAGAAGTTTATCTCGAAGTAACCAAAGATGCAAATCGTCCTTTTATTGTAAAGACAGAAGCTCTTGATGTAAAAGTATTAGGTACGTCATTCAATGTTAAAGCGTATACCGGCGAAGAGATGACCGAT
>CAMTPG010000326.1 GCA_947074335.1 uncultured Parabacteroides sp. | reverse complement strand
GTAGGTCAGGTAACACTCGACGAAGATCAGAAAAATGCACTGCAGGAAATGTTCAGCAGTCAGCTGCCTGCTATTGAGAAAACCAACTTTATCATAACCTTCGAAGCATTGGGCGAAAATTCAAATCCCGTAATGCTGACTCAGGGCGAATACATGCGCAGAATGCGCGAAATGTCGGCCATGCAGCCCGGTATGATGTCGTTCTACGGTGAAATGCCCGACAGCTACAACCTCGTGCTGAACACCGATCATGCGCTGGTGAAGAAAATTCTGGCCGACGAAGAGGCTGAACTGGCCGAAAAAGTAAATCCGATCAGTGCTGATCTGAAAGGCTGGCGTACACGTCTGGCTGATCTGAACGAAGCACAAAGCAAGAAAAAAGAGGAAGAACTTTCGGTTGAAGAAAAAGAAGATCTGAACAATACAACTAAAAAAGTAGACGATCTGGTTGCACAGCGCAATGCCGTATTCAGCAGTTATGCCGCCGAGCACGGATTGATCAGTCAACTTATCGATTTAGCCCTGCTTGCTAACGGCATGCTCAAAGGCGAAGCATTGAGTCAGTTCATCAAACGCAGCGTACAGCTCATCGGATAATCCGGTTTCTTTATAAAATCAAAAGGTCATTATGGCAGCAAACTTGCCATAATGACCTTTTTTTATGCTAAAAAAAGAAAGTATTTGTACAAGATTAACAAAAATGGTAAATTTTATGTTGTATTTATAGCTTTAAACATTTGCTGAATGCGCATTAAGCTATACTTTTGAAGTACGAAACATCGTTATCCATATTTTTATGAAAAAAATAGCTGTACTTGCAGTTCTGTTCTCTTTGATTTTCTGTCAGGCACACGCCCAGCGTGTAGGCATTGTGTTGAGTGGCGGTGGAGCCAAAGGAGCAGCACACATTGGTGTGATCAAGGCATTAGAAGAAAACGGCATCCCGATCGATTATGTTACGGGAACCTCGGCCGGAGCCATTGTGGGCAGTTTGTATGCCATGGGTTATACGCCCGAAGAGATGGTTGAACTGATGATGTCGAAAGAGTTCAGCTATTGGCAGACCGGTACAGTAGAAAATGAATACAAGTTCTATTTCAAAGAACCCGATCCGACACCCGGATTCGGTCATTTCTCGATCGATATGACCGATTCATTACAGATAAAAGCCAACTTCCTGCCCGAAAGTCTGATCAATCCCATCCAGATGAATCAGGCTTTTATGGCACTTTTCTCGCAGGCTACAGCGAAAGCCGGATGGAATTTCGATAATTTGTTTGTCCCTTTCCGCTGTGCGGCATCCAATATATACGCCAAAAAGTCGGTCGTCTTTAAAAACGGCGATCTGGGCGAAGCAGTCCGTGCATCAATGACATTCCCCTTCTTTTTCACTCCGATCTGGAAGGATGGCGTGCCGCTTTTCGACGGCGGAATTTACGATAACTTCCCCGTAGGTCCGATGATCGAAGATTTCCATCCCGAATTTATTTACGGCGTTTCCGTGGCCAGTGCCGAAGCCAAACCCTCAAACAGCGTATACAGTCAGTTGGAAACCATGATCATGCAAAAAACCGATTACGAAGTACCTGAAGAACTGGGTATGCTTTCCACATTTAGTTTTCCGAATATCTCGCTCCTCGAGTTCGATAAAGCCCGCGATCTGATGGATATCGGCTACAAACGCACCATGGAGATGATGGATTCCATCAAAGCCCGCGTGCCACGGCGCGTACCGCTTAGCGAAGTGAACGAACGCCGCAAAGCTTACAAAGAGAGTCTGCCTCCGCTCATTTTCCAGAATATCTACGTAACCGGTGTTAAAAACGAAGCCCAGCGCAAATACATCGAAGGCCAGATGCATCGCGACGTAAATCAGGAATTCGATATGGAAGAATTTAAACGTGCCTACTTCAAGATGCTTACATCGTCGAAAATCAAAGAGATTTTCCCGCATGCCGTATATAACCGTAAGACCAAGAAATTCGATCTGTATCTCGATGTAAAACTCAAAGAGGAGATTCAGATTGAGTTTGGAGGTAATATTTCATCGTATCAGGCCAATCAACTCTTTCTGGGATTGAGCTATCAATATTTGCGACGTTTCGCGGCCGATGTGAGCACCAATTTTCAGGTAGGTAATGCTTTCAACGGTGTGTTGCTGAATGGACGCATTTATTTACAAACCCGCATTCCAACCTATTTAAACTGGGATGGCGTATTTTCAGACCGTCGTTATTCGCAGAGTCAGTCGCTCTTCTACGAAGATGTGCTGCCTGCCTTTATCAAACAAAAAGAACTTTACACTAAAGTGAAGCTTGGTTTTCCGTTCCTGACCAATGCAAAAGCCGAATTGGGAGCCGCTTACGGACAGCTCAACGATTTTTATTATCAACTGCCCGAAAGTATGACGCCCGGTTCCAGCTACGATCACAGCCGTTACAATTTGTTTGCCGGCTCGATCAGTATCGAAAAGAACACATTAAATTACAAACAATATCCGTTTGCCGGACGTAAACAATTCATCATTGCCGAATATGTAACCGGTAATGAGCGCTATTTTCCTGCTCCGCTGACTAACTACGGTGAATATCATCATAAAATACACAGCTGGATTCAGATGAAAGGCGAATGGGAACAATATTTCAATTTGAATCATTTATTTAATCTGGGTATCACCGGCGAACTCGTAGTATCCAGTAAAAATCTGCTCAATAACTATACTTCATCGATTTTACAGGCACCGGCCTTCACGCCCACACCGCATAGTAAGATTGTGTTTAACGAAGCTTTTCGTGCCAATCAATATGCAGCATTCGGACTATCGCCGATCGTTAAATTAAGCAAATACCTGCATTTCCGCCTCGACATGTACGGCTTTGCTCCGCTTTATCAGATTAAGCGTGAAGAGGTTCGTGGCGAAAACGGCTCCTATATGGCCATTCCCTATTACGGCAAATTTCTGCATAGATTTGAATGCATGGGCGAAGCTGCCATTGTACTGCATCTGCCCTTTGCCGATATCAGTCTGTATGCCAACGGATACAGTTCGCCTTCTAAAAACTTCAACTTTGGTCTGAACATCGGTTATCTGATATTTAACCCGAAGATGCTGGATTGATAAACAGCAGAAACATAATCGCATAGCAAAATCCTGCTAATGTTCATTATCGGTTGTATTTTTAGCAATAATATACCGGGCAACGATCAGATTATCAGTTCTGTTCAAGATCGATATGCGAATTTAATTCTATTTAAAGAGTAAATAAATAACGGCTCATGCTGTTGCATGTATAT
>CAMTPG010000325.1 GCA_947074335.1 uncultured Parabacteroides sp. | reverse complement strand
ACGAACTCGAAAACTTTAACGAAGAGATTCTGGTATTCCGCTTTACCGATCTGACACAGTATTTTACCGAAGAGGAGCTGGGCGATGAGTTTCAGTTTGTGCCCGAAAAGATCAGCGAACTGGTAGCCGGACATCCGGGTATCATCGCATTCTTCCCCGAACAATTTGTGTTGGAAGAGGGCTTTCAGGGTCGCATTCTGCCCGAAAGTAAAATCACGCCGGCCGAGTTTTTCGGCGGAACCAAATGGTATCCAACCTCAACGCCTGCACCGATGTTCGGTTTGGTGCCGCTTTTACTCGGCACACTGCTGGTCAGCATCGGCGCCATTGTAATTGCTTTGCCCTTTGGCATGGCTGTTTCGGTGTACATGGCAGAGATCGCCAACAACCGCACACGCAAGTTTCTGAAACCTGTTATCGAGCTGCTGGCCGGCATTCCGTCGGTGGTATACGGCTTCTTCGGCTTAGTGGTGATTGTGCCGCTGGTACAGCAAGTGTTTAATCTGCCGGTGGGCGAAACGGCTTTTACCGGCAGCCTGATTCTGGCCGTCATGGCTTTGCCCACCATCATTACCGTGGCCGAAGATGCCATGCGCAATACGCCGCGCCCGATGAAAGAGGCCAGTCTGGCGCTCGGAGCCACACAATGGCAGACCATTTATAAAGTGGTAATTCCCTACTCCGTTTCCGGCATCACATCGGCTGTGGTTTTAGGCATGGGGCGCGCCATTGGCGAAACCATGGCCGTACTTATGGTAACCGGCAATGCCGCCATCATTCCGCACTCATTCTTTGAACCGGTGCGAACCATTCCGGCCACCATCGCCGCCGAACTGGGCGAGGCGCCGGCCGGCGGACCGCATTACAAAGCGCTTTTCCTGCTGGGTGCCGTGCTGTTTATCATGACACTTTTACTCAGCATCACGGTTGAATATATCTCATCGAAACGAAACAAATAAATCCGGACAGTATACAATGACACCCATTCAGAAATTAGGAAATATAGATCACCGCAAGCGTATCTCGCAAAAAACAGCTTTCGGAGCATTCACACTGCTCAGTTATCTGGTTGTACTGATCCTGTTCTTCATCCTCGGATTCATTATCCTGAACGGCGCCAAAGCCATCAGTTGGGAATTTCTTACACAGGCGCCGCAGGACGGGATGACGAAAGGCGGTATCTTTCCGGCCATCGTCGGTACATTTTATCTGATTATCGGCTCCAGTCTGATCAGCTTCCCGATCGGCATCATGAGCGGCATTTACATGAACGAATATGCAGGCAAAGGCAAACTGGTGCGTTTCATCCGCATCATGACCAACAACCTGAGCGGCGTGCCCTCGATTGTTTTCGGGTTGTTCGGTATGGCATTGTTTGTGGGTTTCTTAGGTTTTGGCGATTCGATTATCGCCGGATCGTGCACACTGGCATTAATGTCGCTCCCGCTCATCATCAGAACCACCGAAGAGGCTTTAAAGAGCATCGACGATTCGTATCGTCAGGGCAGTCTGGCGCTCGGGGCAACCAAGTTACAAACCATTCGGCGTGTTATCCTCCCGATGGCTTTCCCGAACATCATCACCGGACTGATTCTCTCCATCGGTCGTGTATCGGGCGAAACGGCGCCGATCCTTTTCACCTGCGCCGCTTACTTCCTGCCGCATCTGCCCACCAGCATTTTCGATCAGTGTATGGCCCTGCCCTATCACCTGTATGTAATTTCGACCAGCGGCATCGACATCGAGGCCTCGCGCGAGAATGCATACGGCACCGCACTGGTACTGATCGCCATCGTGCTAGTAGTGAATCTGCTGGCCAACACATTGCGGAATTATTTCGCGAAAAAAGTAAAAATGAATTAATCAAATAAATAACAATGATCAAAATCAATGCACAAAACGTAGACTTTTACTACGGCAGTTTTCATGCATTAAAAAACATTTCCATGGCAATCGATGCCAATACTTCGACTGCCTTTATCGGTCCTTCGGGTTGTGGTAAATCCACTTTCCTCAGACTCTTCAACCGTATGAACGATCTGATTCCGCATACCCGCATGGAAGGCATTATCGAAATAGACGGACGAAATATCTACGATAAAGAAGAAAAGGTTGACCTGCTGCGTAAAAATGTGGGCATGGTATTTCAGAAACCTAATCCGTTTCCGAAAACTATCTTCGAAAATGTAGCCTACGGCATGCGTGTAAACGGAATAAAAGATAAAACACTGATCGAAGAAACCGTGGTAAACAGCCTCAAACAGGTGGCTCTCTGGAACGAGGTGAAAGATAAACTCAAAGATTCGGCCTTTGCTCTTTCGGGCGGACAGCAGCAGCGACTCTGCATTGCACGTGCACTGGCCATCTCGCCTTCGATCCTGCTGATGGATGAACCCACTTCGGCACTCGATCCGATTTCGACCGGCAAAATTGAAGATCTGATTCATGATCTGAAGCAGCAATATACCATCGTAATTGTAACACACAACATGCAACAGGCTGCCCGTGTAAGTGATAAAACCGGTTACTTTTATCTGGGCGAACTGATTGAGTTTGGCGATACGCGCAAAATATTTACACATCCCGATAAAGAATCAACACAGAATTACATCACCGGCCGTTTTGGTTAAACCCTAAATAAGAAGATAAAGCAATGAAAGTTATCGAACAGGAAATCGCCGCTTTAAAGAAAAGCATCAGCGAAATGTGGACACTCGTTCAACAACAGATATACAATGCCGGCGAAGCGATGCTGAGCGGCGACAAAGAACTGGCATATAAAGTGATTAACCGTGAGCGCCGCGTCAATGCCTTCGAACTGAAAATAGACAGCGATTGCGAAGACATCATCGCACTGTATGCGCCTGTAGCCATCGATCTGCGCTTTGTGCTGGCGATGTACAAAATCAACACCAACCTGGAACGTCTGGGCGATTTTGCCGAAAGCATTGCCCGTTTTGCCACCAACCTGCCGGAGAATGAGCCGCTCGATCCCGATCTGATCAAAGATACGCGTGTGGAAGAGATGCAGCAGGAGCTGCTCAGTATGCTAGCACTGGCCAAGGAGGCTTTCGAAAAAGAGAGTTCGGAGATTGCCTCGCGCATCTTCTTCAAAGATAATATTCTGGATGAGATCAAACACGAATCGACTCCGGTGATTGCCAACTATATTCAGGCACATCCCGAAAGAGCTTTGGCAGGGCTGTATATGTCGGGGGTAATCCGCAAAATGGAGCGCTTCGGCGATCACTGCACCAACATTGCCGAAGAGCTGATCTTCTATCTGGATGCCAA
>CAMTPG010000324.1 GCA_947074335.1 uncultured Parabacteroides sp. | reverse complement strand
TGGCATCCAGAATATAGGTGCGTTCGCCGCCATATTCGTTTTCCCACATTTCAGAAACCAGTTCATCGCCGATATACAGACGGAAAGCGTCATTTCCGGAAAGGATAAATTCGATATCGCCAGACTGAGGCGCTTCGAACTCGCCGGTGAAGCGGGCCGTGAAATCGCTCAGATTTACATTCGGGGCAAACTGTGTGTTACCGCCTGTAGTATAATGCAATTCGCGTGCCAGTCCTTTGTGTACGGGTTCGCCCGCAAACTCTGTATTGTTGTAAAACTCAGAAGCAAATCCCTGTCCGGCAGGCGATGTAATGAAATCGCCCAGATCGTTCATCACAAAATCGGTGGCATGGTTACATCCCAGTTCATAAATCACTTCTGTGTCAGGCAACTTATTTTCGATGCCTTGCAGAATGGTAATGGTTTCGGTAGGGAAACCGTTGTAATTGGCCCAAAGCATGGTAGAATCGGCGGCATTGGGACCTACTACGGCAATTTTCTTAATTGATTTATCGAGCGGCAGAATGCTGTTCTTATTCTTTAATAACACCATACTTTTCTGTGCCATCTCACGTGCTTTAGCCACATGTTCGGGCGATTCAACCACACTGAGCGGAATTTTGCTGTACGGTACGCGTTCGTCGGGATCGAACATGCCCAGTTCGAAACGGCCTTTCAGCACGCGACGCAGTGATTTGTTCAGATCTTCTTCCTGAATTTTTCCCTCTTTCAAAGCTTTGATCAGGGCGCGGTAACTGCTTCCGCATTCCAGATCGGTACCATTTAATACCGCATCCACAGAGGCCGAAGCCGCATCGGGATGTGTTTCGTGGCGCGGAGTCTGCGGATCGCGTTCCCAGAAATCGTTGATGGCACCGCAATCGGTCAGAATAATACCGTCGAATCCGAAGTTATTGCGTAAAATTTCAGTTTCCAGTTTCTCGCTGCTACAACAGGGCGTACCTTCGTAACGGTTGTATGCGCACATTACTTCGCGCACATCACCCTCTTTTACAGCTACTTCGAAAGCAGGGAGATACGTTTCCCACAAATCGCGCGGCGAAACCGTAACATCAAATTCGTGGCGGTTCCATTCCGGTCCGCTGTGTACGGCATAATGTTTGGCGCAGGCATGTGTTTTGTAATAATCGGGATTGTCGCCCTGTAATCCTTTGATTACGGCAACGCCCATGCGACTGGTCAGATAAGGATCTTCGCCATAAGTCTCCATACCGCGTCCCCAGCGCGGATCGCGGAAAATATTGATATTAGGCGTCCAGAAAGTCAGCCCTTTATAACGATCATATTCATTATTAGCCTGATAGTTATGATATTTGGCGCGTGCTTCGTCGCTCACCATATCGAATGTTTCAAAAACGGCACCATCATCAAATGTAGCCGCCATACCGATAGCCTGCGGAAAAACAGTAGCCTGTCCGGCGCGAGCCACACCATGCAAAGCCTCATTCCACCAGTCGTATTCCGGAATTCCCAGTCGCTCGATGGCAGGAGTCACATTCATCATCTGAGCGATTTTCTCCTCGGCAGTAAGCCGGTTCAATAAATCTTCCACACGTTCATCAACCGGCAGATCCGGATTCTGAAACGGGTAGTTGTTTCTGTGTTGCATGCAAGAAACCGGCAGCAGAAAAGCAAATGCTGCAACGGTTAGTTGTTTCATTTTCATGTTGTTATTTTTAGATATTGTAATGTTTACGTTGAGTTCTGATGTAAAATGTTTGCTATTAGACTTTTATTTGAGTCGTAACATACTACAAAACTACAATATAACATTGATTTATTCAAATCCTTTTACTTATTTTTGAATACTTTGATTATTATTTTTCGAAATGTTTTATTTTTGTGAAACGATTCAAAAAAATCAAAAGAATAAATTCTCATTAAAAAGTTGAAGATGAAGAAGTCGATTGCAATGCTTTTGCTGATGGCCGGTTTTCTGACCGGATGTGGTAATGATGACTATGTGCCCGAATTAAATAAATTAAGTAAGATTGTTTGTACAAAGAATGGTCAGTCTATTTTTCTGGCTGATTTAACCTACGATCAGGCGGGACATGTTACGCGCATACAATTGGAAAGAGATAATAAAATTTACACCGACAATTATATTTGGTCTTCCACATCGGTTACTGTAACAGGTATTAAAACCGAAGGCAATGTAACTACATTGCCTTTTGCGCATACCATTTATTCGCTCGACGGCGATCGTATCGTAAAGAAAGATGAGAAACAGGAAAATCCCTTTCAGAATAATGCCGTTTATACCGCTGTTTCCGACGAATATATATACCGACGTAAAATGCTGATGTCTGTTAACCAGGTGGTTCAGTGGCCTAAAGAGGATGGGAGCGGATACGAAAGGCGTTCGTACAATGGTGTAGAGCAATATACCTGGGAAAATTCAACGCTCACATTATGTGCCTATCAGAAAGAGGAATTGACTTTTCAATACGATACCGAGCGAGCTCCTTCAAATTTTCCGTTACGGATTATCAGCACATTGAATCCGGTGGATTTTGATATTGTATCGCCGGTCAATTTTTATTACGGCGTAGCAAACAAATACCTGCCGGTAACAGCCCGTTTATATAATGTATCGAATGCATCAGTGCCGAGTGCAGATTATTCGTTCCGTTATGTATGGACCAGCGAATATGTTACAGGTATGGTTATTCTTGAAACAGTATACGATACGGAAGGGAACATTGCCGAAAGTAATGAATATGATTATACATTCGGTTATAATTATGTAAACTCCTGATCTTTATTAATTCCCGATATATCCAAAAAATGCATTGCTTTAAGCCTTCGCTTAAAGCAATGCATTTTTTTATGAATCTGAGAATGAATTGATTCAAAGAGAACATCCGGTCGTGTAGCGGTTTATTCGCTTTCCACCGGCTGATAGAGAAAACGTTTGATGCTTCGTTTTGGTGTTTTCTCGAATTCTTCGGTGAAGATTTTGAAAGCTGATATTTTGCTGTATACGGGCATCTCTTCATTTAACTGATTTATATTTTGCTGCATCAGTGTGTCGATTTCAGAATGCTGAATACCGGCTTTATCCACCTGTTCCCAGTCAGGATAAATCAGGGCAACCAGTTTGCTGTTTTGCGAAACAATCAGCGATTCGGATACATAAAGCATGTTATTCAGGCGGTCTTCGATCTCTTCGGGATAGATATTCTGTCCGTTCGAGCTTAAGATCATATTTTTACTGCGGCCGCGGATGAAGAGTACGCCGTCTTCGTCGATTGTACCCAGATCGCCGGTACGCATCCAGCCGTCGTCAGTCATCACCGCACTTGTTGCTT
>CAMTPG010000323.1 GCA_947074335.1 uncultured Parabacteroides sp. | reverse complement strand
CCTTCCACATTGATAGACAAATCATAATACATACGGATATATCGCTCTACTTCATGTAACTGGGAGTGAGGCAGGTATTTTTCGCCATCGATAATGTCGATTTCAATCAGTCCGTCTCGTTCCAGTGTATAGATAAAAGTAGGTTCTATATGACAGTGTCTGCAATAATCATTTACTATAATTAAATCTGTTCGCATAAGTTCGTCTCCTTTTAAGCATTAAGATTTTGAATTTCTTTAAACAGTTCGCGTTGTTTGTCTGTCAGATTTGTCGGGATGCTGATGGAATAAGTTATAATCAGATCGCCAAACTGTCCCTCTTTTTTATAAACAGGGAATCCTTTACCTTTCAGACGTACTTTTGTATTGTTTTGTGTGCCCGGAGCCACTTTCATTTTTACTTTACCGGTTACGGTTTCTATCACCTGTTCGCCGCCGAGAATGGCTGTAAACAGATCGAGCGGTTCGGTAGCATACAGATCGTCGCCAACGCGTTTAAACCGGCTGTCTTCGGCAACCCGGATCGTAATCAGTAAATCGCCGTTCGGTCCGCCGTTTGCTCCCGGCTGTCCCTGACCGGAAAGTTTAATGGTTTGTCCGTCGGCAATACCGGCAGGAATAGTTATGCGCAGACTTTTTCCGTCCACATTGATAACCCGCTTATGAGTTTCGAAAGCATCTTTGAAACTGATTTCCATTTCGCTTTCGTAATCCTGGCCGCGATATCCGCGACTTCTGCTTCTGCCGCCTCCGCGTGCACCGCCCCGGCCTCCGAACATCTGTTCAAAGAAATCGGAAAATTCGCCGCCTTCGCCAAAGCCTCCGCCACCGAAGCCTCCGCCGCCAAATCCGCCTCCCGAGAATCCGCCGAATCCGCCGCCTTGTCTGCCGCCGCCCTGTGCTTCAAATTCGTCGGCATGTTTCCAGTGTTCGCCATACTGATCGTATTTTTTGCGCTTTTCGGGGTCGCTCAATACTTCGTTAGCTTCGTTTATTTCCTGAAAACGGGTGTGTGCTTCCGGATTATCCGGATTTAAATCGGGGTGGAACTTTCTTGCCAGTTTTTTGTACGCCTTTTTAACGTCATCCTGTGAGGCATTTTTATCAATTCCCAGAATTTTGTAATAATCAATATATGCCATTTCGCGTAATTATTTTCTTTAATAACAAGCCCGAACCTTAAGAGTTCATTTTATGAAACAAGTTATTTAAAATTGATTTTCGGAATAAAATGTATCGGATTCTGTGATTTTCGGTTTTTATGTTTACATTTGTGTCGAATTGGTTTCGCTGCTTTTTTCAAAGTAGCGGATGAAAAGGGAATCGGGTGAAAATCCCGAACAGTCCACGCTGCTGTGAGACTTCATTAACAGATTGACAATCACCTTTGCCACTGTTTATTATTAAACGGGAAGGCGTCAGTCTGGAAGCCAGTCAGAAGACCTGCCATTCATGATAAAACTTATATGCTCGTGGGATAGCCTGTAAGAAAGAAACGAATTATCCGAAAAATAAAAGAAACAAAGTCCTGTCGCTTTGTAATGCATGTATTTCAGAAACTGAAAGAAAGCAATCAGTATGGATTTAAATTTCAACTGCAATTGGTTTGCAATGAAATTGAATGCGGTCTGTTTTATTTTTTCAGGATAATGACTGCATATTTATATTACATGGTTAATAGGTTTGTTATTACATATAATACTGGTAAGTCTTCGCCGACGTGAGTCGCCGAAGGCTTTTTTTATTATATTAAAACAGATATAAAATTTTAAATTTGTTCAATATAAGTACAGAAATTATATTTCCGACAGAATTACGAAGATCGTGATTTGTATAATTTTAGTAAGTCGTATTTCGGTTTAATATATAATCCCAAAAATGGGATAAATCCATTGATCCGGGTATTTTTGGTTTTCATAAAGTAAAGACAGGAATAGTTAGAGTTTCAATAACCGGATGAATCCGTTGATCCGTTTAATCGCAGATTCCGAATGTGCGGGATTATTTTAAAGCTGTAAAAAAGAAAAGCAGCTTTGAACTAAATCAAAACTGCTTTTAAGTTGCGGAGACAGGACTCGAACCTATGACCTTTGGGTTATGAGCCCAACGAGCTACCACTGCTCCACTCCGCGATATAGTTGCTATCATTACCTGATTGCGAGTGCAAAGGTATATAATATTTTTGATTATCCAAATTTATTTGAGAAAATAATTTTTCAAGGTTTATTATTTAAGATTATAATACAGAACGGATAATTTGATTTATCAATTAAAATCCGGTTAAAAGCGAACAGTTTGCCGATGAATAACAATTTGTAAATGAGATTATAAATAAACCTCTTCGCGATCGAAAACACGCATTCATTATACAATAACCCAATGTTTGAAGATTATCAATTATTTGAAAAAAATAATTTATTTCTGCATTCTAATAAAGCAATATGTTACTTTATGCCTTTAGATGCTTTACAACATTATTAGAAAATAGACGAAGAAAATCTGACTATGTTTTTGGTATTTATTATTTATTCAATTATTTTTGCGCACAGTTTTAATCAAAATGTGCAATTAAAATGCCAGTGACAGTTTCTAAAACACGTGAGATGTTGGTCGATGTAGCTCGCCAGTTATTCGCCCGAATGGGAGTGGATAATACGACTATGAACGATATTGCACAAGCCTCGAAGAAAGGCAGACGTACGCTTTATACTTACTTTAAAAGTAAGAATGATATATATCTGGCTGTTGTAGAGTCCGAATTGAATCACCTGTATAATATGTTGCAGGATGTTGCCATGAAAGATTTGCCGGCCGATGAAAAACTGATGATGTTCATCTATGCGCGACTGGATGCCATCAAATCGCTCGTTTTCAGAAACGGCACTTTGCGAGCCAATTTCTTCCGCGATATCTGGCGGGTTGAAAAGGTGCGTAAGAGTTTCGATTTGCGTGAAACCGATCTGATTCAGGGTATATTAGAAGCCGGCGTACAGGAGGGTATCTTTGCCATGCCTGATACAAAAATTACGGCTTTGGTATTGCATCATGCACTGAAAGGACTGGAAGTGCCTTATATACGTGGTGTAATGGGCGACGACATCAGTCAGCGTATCAAGCGAAGAGATAATGTAATGAATTTGATATTCAATGGTATTAAGATAAAATAAAACAGGAATGTTTATAAATGCAACAGGTTTTTATGTACCCGAAGCAAGGGTAGATAACCAACATTTTTTAGAGTTGAACGGATTGACCAGCGAGTGGATTGAACAACGCACCGGCATCCAGACCCGTTCTAAAGCCAGTGAAGAGGAAAATATCAATACCATGAGCATGGAAGC
>CAMTPG010000322.1 GCA_947074335.1 uncultured Parabacteroides sp. | reverse complement strand
CGGAAGCCGGTTTCCAAAAACTCGGATTCCGTGTTTATCCGGATAACAAAGAAATCCCGCATCGTCAGGATTTTGCTTATGTACGTTGGATCGAATTACAGTAATTCATTATTTACAGCAATCTTCATATAAGCATCCTATTAAAAAACAAAAAATCCCGGTAATCTGAATCAGATTTACCGGGATTAAATTTATTAAGTTATAAACAAATCAGAATGCATACGAAATACCGATTGAAGGAATAAACGCATGAGCATCATAATGACCTTCGAATACGCGCTCTTTTTCAGATTCCGGAATAGGAAGTCCTTTCAGTAACATAAACTGATCGGTATATGATCCGTTACGACCGAAACCCGTTACATATGTAAATGCACAATCTATGGATACCTTTTCGCTCGGACGGAAACTGAAACCGGTAGTAAGACCCAGTTTATTCATACTGGGAGTTTCAGGATTAAGATAAGCCGATTTAACAGGCGATTGATCATAATATGCTCCCAGGCGAACATCAAAACGTTCGGTGGCTGCGAATTGTCCGCCTAAACGAAATATCCATGAATTTTTATATAATTTATCGGCAACTATATCATATTTACCCAATTCTTCCTGCGGATAGAATTTAACAGCCAATTGTTTATACGAACCCCAACCTACGAACTGTGCTTCGCCGGATAAAATCCAACGATCAGTTGGTTTATAAGTTGCACCAAAACTAAAATTTTGAGGTAAAGGTAATTCTGCAGAAAAAGTGGCATTATTAAAATCCGGCAAAGTAACCGGTGATGTAACTCCCATCAAAGGAAGTATTTTATTTACACTGGTTAAAATATCTTCGAGCGTTTCACGATTGGCATAATGCAAATCAACATCGCCTTTCTTTACACGGGCTTTAACTTCAGAACGATAAGAGGCACCGATTGTAACCTTTTCATTAAGATCATACATCATACCCACGTTTACGCCCAGACGCATATGTGCATCGCCTTTTAATTTAACCGAAGCTGCTGCAATATTATCGAATTTAGCCATTTCAGCCAACAGGTCTTTAGCCAGTGCCTGAACTGTCGGATTATCACCGATCAATTTATCAGCCATCATAGAAAGCTCGCCCGGTCCGATCAATGCACGGCTCATTTTAATATTACCAAATTCCATCATCATACCAACTCCGATACTCAAATTTTCAAGTATACGCCAGGATATAGTGGGTTGAATATTAAAGGCTTTCATAGAAACATCCTGTACCAGATGCGAACCATGCCAATCGCGTCCCCAGTTTATGGCGTTTCCGTAAGGAGTTGTAATACTCAGACCTGCAGCCAGGTTATCATAAATTTTAAATCCCGCATAAACATATAAAGGAGTACCGGGATCACTCTCCATATGATGTTTATAATCTCCCGATTTATAAGATGCGTTCGAAAAAACACCCGATATACCGGCAGAAAGATTAAACGTTTTATCCATATAAGCCATTCCGGCAGGATTAAAGTGCATGCTTTCGGCACCCAGTTTCATAGCAACCCCAACATGTCCCATGCCGGCCTGCTTGGCACTCTGGGCATTCACCTGATAGCCTTCGGCAGCTACATATGTGGTTGGTAGAATGGCCATACATGCCAATGCGATTAATTTATTCATACTAATTTAATTAATTGATACCTATTTTTAATAATCTCTTCAGTTAAATAAAACAGCGGCAAAGATAAATAGTTTTTTTAAACATTGCACATAAATGTTAAATTTGTGCTGCACATTTTTCAATTTAATGTGCATATTAATTAATTATCAGAGAATAAGAGCCATTTGAAATCTAGGTATATTCTAAAAAACAACTTATCTTTGTACTGTAAAATGAATGTTTCATTTACCGTGTGCTTGCTAAACCACGTATAAAAAACAAGAAAAAGATGAAAAAAAATGAGGCTGCTTTAGTATGCTTTTCAGGTGGTCAGGATTCTACTACCTGTTTGTTTTGGGCTAAAAAACATTTCTCACGAGTAGAGGCTGTTTGTTTCACCTATGGTCAGAAACATTCGCTCGAAATAGAAGTTGCCCGTAAAATTGCTGCAGATGCTGCAGTGCCGTTTCAATTACTGGATGTTTCCTTATTAAGCCAGTTAGACAGAAACTGTTCGCTGGTAAACTCTGCCATCGAAATGGACCAGGAGAAACCTGCCGATAAATATCCTAACACATTTGTTCCGGGCAGAAATATGATTTTTCTGACATTTGCTGCTATTCTGGCCCGAAGCAAAGGTATATTTAATCTGGTAACCGGCGTTTCCGAAGCTGATTACAGCGGATATCCCGATTGTCGCGATACCTTTGTTCGTTCGCTTAATGTTACATTAAATCTGGCAATGGATGAACAATTTGTAATTCATACACCTTTGATGAACCGTGATAAAAGTGCAGTCTGGGAACTTTCTGACGAATTGGGAGTTCTTGATTTGGTTCGTCGCGAAACACTGACATGCTATAATGGCGTTAAAGCCGAAGGCTGTGGTCATTGTCCCGCTTGTAAATTACGCAACGAAGGTTTAAAAAAGTATTTACACGAAAAAGAACAAAAAACAAAATAATTAACCATTCCCGAATATGTCGACAAGAGAAGAAGAAAAAGAATTAAAATCATTAGGCAGCAATACTGAGTATAAATCGGTATATGCGCCCGAAGTACTGGAAGCTTTTACCAATAAACATCCCGAAAATGATTATTGGGTACATTTTGACTGTCCCGAATTTACAAGTCTTTGTCCGATTACAAATCAACCTGACTTTGCAACTATTTATATCGATTATATCCCCGATATTAAAATGGTAGAAAGCAAAAGTTTGAAATTATACCTGTTTAGTTTTCGTAATCACGGCGATTTTCATGAGGATTGTGTCAATAAAATCATGAAAGATCTGATCAAATTGATGGATCCCCGTTATATTGAAGTGACTGGTATATTTACTCCCCGCGGAGGAATCAGTATTTTTCCGTTCTGCAACTATGGTAAACCGGGTACAAAATTTGAGAAATTAGCAGAGCAACGACTTTTTCAAAAAGATTTAACGCAATGGCGTTAAGGGATATTTATCTCTTTTATATAAGATAATCATCAGAATACTTTATCTGATCTGATCTTTATGAAGATCTTAAGAGCACACGTCTGAACTCCAGTCCCATTCAGAAATGTCGTATGCCGTCTTCTGTTTGAAAAAAAAAATACTGTATACTAGGATGTTGCTGTCACTCGACTACGCTGCAACGTTTGCTCAATGCTCACAAGTGTCTTCATCCAGTTCTAGCATTTTGTCCAGTGTTTGCCTGTTCTGTCTCTGGTGTCTATCC
>CAMTPG010000321.1 GCA_947074335.1 uncultured Parabacteroides sp. | reverse complement strand
GTAGCTTCGCCGTAAGCGTAAAGCAATTTTGCACCATGCAGGATTACGCCATTGTATTCCTGGCCTGTTCCCGGCAGGAAGCCCGGTACATCTACAAGAGTTACCAACGGAATATTGAATGCGTCGCAGAAACGAACGAAACGGCCGGCTTTACGTGAAGCGTTGCTGTCGAGACAGCCTGCCATTACTTTCGGCTGGTTAGCCACGATACCAACAGACTGACCGTTGAAACGTGCGAAACCAACGATAATATTTTTAGCATAATCGGCATGTACTTCGAGGAACTCACCGTTGTCGATGATTGTACCGATTACTTCGTACATATCGTAAGCCTGGTTAGGATTATCAGGAATGATTTCGTTCAGGTTGTCATCCAGACGATCGATCGGATCAACACATTCTACCAGCGGAGTCTCTTCGAGGTTATTCTGCGGCATAAAGCTGATCAGACGACGGATTAACTGCAATCCTTCTTCTTCGGTATCTACACCGAAATGAGCCACACCCGATTTAGTAGTGTGTACACTTGCACCGCCTAATTGCTCTTGAGTTACATCTTCGCCGGTTACGGTTTTAACCACTTTCGGTCCTGTAAGGAACATATAGCTTGTACCACGGGTCATGATGTTGAAGTCGGTCAAAGCGGGCGAATAAACAGCACCACCTGCACAAGGACCGAAAATTCCCGAGATCTGCGGAATAACACCTGAAGCCAGGATATTACGCTGGAAAATTTCGGCATAGCCTGCCAATGCATTTACACCTTCCTGAATACGTGCACCACCCGAGTCGTTCAAACCGATCACCGGAGCACCCATTTTCATGGCCTGATCCATTACTTTACAGATTTTCATAGCCAGTGCTTCAGACAAAGCGCCGCCGAATACCGTGAAATCCTGTGCATATACATAAACCAGACGACCGTCGATTGTACCGTAACCGGTTACAATACCATCGCCCAGATATTTAGTTTTTTCAATACCGAAGTTAGTACAACGATGCTGTACAAACATATCGAATTCTTCGAAGCTGCCTTCGTCAAGCAACATGGCAATACGTTCGCGTGCTGTATATTTGCCTTTTTTGTGCTGAGCTTCGATTCTTTTTTCTCCACCGCCGAGGCGAGCCTTTTCACGCAGTTGAATAAGCTCTTTTACTTTTTCAAGTTGGGTACTCATTTGTATTCTGATTTGTTGTTTGTAACTGTTTAAATTATTTATCTTTACCTTCCATGCAAAGCTCTGTTAAAACGCTTCCTGTCGATTTCGGATGCAGGAATGCAATTTCCAGACCTTCGGCACCTTTGCGGGGTGCTTTGTCGATCAGATTTACGCCCAGCTCGGCAGCTTCGTCAAGTGCAGCCTGTACATCAGGTACGGCAAAAGCGATGTGGTGAACGCCTTCACCCTTCTTTTCGATGAATTTGGCGATTGTGCTGTCTTCGCTTGTGGGTTCGAGAAGTTCAATTTTAGTCTGGCCTACTTTGAAGAATGCAGTTCTGACTTTCTGGTCAGCTACTACTTCAATGTTGTAGCATTTCAGGCCTAAAACTTTTTCGTAATAAGGCAGATTTGCTTCAATACTCTTTACAGCTATACCTAAATGTTCGATATGTGTAAGTTCCATGTCAATTAATTATTTAATATTTAACAATGATATTTATTTTTGCGCCAAAGGTACACTTTTTTGTGAATAGAGAAATAAATATTTAATAAATATCAATAAGTTTTTCTTTATTCAGAAAGAATGTTTTTGATTAGAAATCAATCATGATACGGGCATTGATCTGCCGTCCGGTCAGATAATTGGGAATTGCGTACTGATGATTGTCGATATTTGTGATCCAATAATAGGAGTTTGTATTCTTGATATCAAAGATATTGAAGATATCGAGTCCGAACCAGATGTATTTGAGATGACGGAAAAATCCGCGATCCATAATGGCATCTGTTCCGCCAGCCAGCTGATATGAAAAACCCAAATCCACACGCTTATAGGCCGGCGTGCGGAACCAGTTATCGTTTTGATATCCCTGTCGTGGCGGAGTAACCGGAAGGCCGCCCGAAAGCACGCCTTTCAGATTCAGTTTCACACGCTTATAGCCGGGAAAATAATCCTGAAAGAAAACCGACAGGTTATAGCCCTGACTGTTCGGCATCGGTACGGTGATGTCGTTATCGATGGTTTGTTGTGCTTTCATCAGCGAAAAGCTGATCCATGAATCGGTACCGGGCACAAATTCACCGAAGAATTTAAAGTCTACACCGGCGGCATGACCGCTGGCACAGTTTCTGCCATAATAGCGAATCTTTACATTATCTACGGTATAGGGATTCAGATTGGTAAGCCGTTTGTAATAAACATCGGCGCTCAGCTTGAAATTACGATCGGAAGCCCGAAAGATATAATCGCCACCGATAATGGCATGTATCGAGCGCTGCGATTTCAGTTTATCGTTCAGTTCTACGATGCTGTTGCCGAAATCATCTTCGATCGTGGTACGCAATTCTTTGAAGAAGGGCGACTGATAATAAATCCCCGTAGCCACACGGAAGGTCAGATTCTGATTAAAATTGGGGATAAAGCCCAATGATACGCGCGGACTGAACAGAAATTCTTTGTTGTACGACCAGTAACTGCCGCGCACACCGCCAATCAGGGTAAATAAGCCCTGCGTGGTTCTGAACTTATACATATCCTGCACATAGGCCGAAAATCGGGTACTTTCCAACTGATTATCGGAAAATAGATTAGAGATCAGATTCACCGTTTCGCCGCCCTGTGGCAGTGAAAAACCGGCCGAGTCGCGTTTCTCCCATTCGCTGATCTTATCATTGATACGCTCAAACTGCAAAGTGGCGCCCCACGAGAGTGTATTACTTTTGAAGCGGTGACTGCCATAATGACCTACATTCATGATATTGGAATGCAACCGGTTACGTGCATGCTCCTGATAGCGGGCTACCGAGAGTTTACCAATCTCACCGTCGCTGCTGTTGCCCATGGCATCATCCAGCCAGTATTCGCCCTGAATATCATAGGTTTCCTCTTCCTGACTGTTAAAAGCCGAAGCCTGTAATCCGAGCGTTGTTTTTTCGTTCAGCTGATAATCGAGGGTGAGTGCTCCGTACAGCGTCTCGAATTTATCACGCTCCTTCCCGTTGAAGAATACTGTGAATTTACGGGTATCCGAAACAGTCCCGAAAGAAGTTTCGCGACTGTGCGGAGTAAAATTATATTTGTTCAGCGATAAGTTACCTAAGAAGCTGATTTCTACTTTTGGCGAGACCTGATAGGCCATAAAGGTTTGTACATCCACAAAATTGGGATTGTATTCGGCATCGGTATCGGTGG
>CAMTPG010000320.1 GCA_947074335.1 uncultured Parabacteroides sp. | reverse complement strand
TCGGGCGTATGGTGGAGGACATTTCCTATACCAATGCAAAAGATTATTTTGGGTTCTGAACTTTCGGTTTCCTGTAATATACAGATTAAAAAGCACATGATTCAGCCCTGATATGTCCGAATCATGTGCTTTTTCTGTCTTGTGGGATCACAAATAGCCGATCCGTTATTCGGTATCAACCTTTTTATGTACTTTTGTTTGCAGAAGTGAAAAAGCAATACCCAAGATGATTATTGTCAGAAATGCAGACATAACCGGTAATCCGCCGCTGGTGGCCACAATCGGATTTTTCGATGGTGTGCATGCCGGCCATCGTTTTCTGCTGGATGAGCTGAAAGAGGTGGCAGCTGCACAGGGGCTGCCTTCGGCTGTAATTACATTTCCGGAACATCCGCGCAGTGTGATAGATAGCGGTTACCGTCCCGAGCTGCTTGATACATTTGATGAAAAGGTGGAACGACTGTCGGAAACAGGCATTGATTATTGCATTGTACTGCCTTTTACCGAAGCACTCTCCAGGCTTTCGGCCGACGAATTTATCACCCGGATACTGGCCGGTAAGCTGCAGGTAAAAACACTGCTGATCGGCTATGATCATCGTTTCGGTCATCACCGCACCGACGGTTTCGAGCAATATGTAACTTACGGAGCGCGTTGCGGCATGCAGGTGCTCAAAGCATCGCAATATACCGAGAATGAGGCACATGTCAGCTCGTCGGCAATCCGCCGTCTTTTAAAAGCGGGCGATGTGGAGGCGGCAGCGCATCTGCTTACTTATCCTTACCGACTGAAAGGAACGATTGTAAGGGGCTATCAGATCGGGCGCAAAATGGGATTTCCCACGGCTAATATCCGGGTAGATGATCCCGATAAGCTGATTCCCGGCATCGGCGTTTATGCGGTGCGGGTTCTGCTGGACGCCGTTTGCAGAAAAGGGATGCTTTATATCGGCAAACGTCCTACACTGGAGAATGGCGATACTATTTCACTCGAAGTAAATATTCTGGATTTTGAAGGTGATATTTACAATCATGAAATCGAAGTGGAATTTCTCTACCGGGTACGTGAAGATATCAAATTCGATTCGATAGAGGCACTGACAGAACAACTCCGGCGCGACCGGGATACGGTGGGAAAACTGCTGGACGACATTTGCTGATCCGGCTTCTCCGCTTAATTAATCCGACAATATTATGTATTACGAAGCTATCGATTTATTAAAAGGTATGATTCAGCGGCCTTCGTTCAGCCGCGACGAACAACAGGTGGCCGATTTTCTGCAGCAGAGCTGGGAAAATGCCGGACATCAGGTAAACCGCCACGGCAATAATCTCTGGATCTCGGCTCCCGGCTTCGACCTGAATAAACCGACACTTCTGCTGAACTCACATATAGATACGGTGAAACCGGCATCGGGCTGGACTAAAGATCCATTTACGCCCGAAGAATCGGAAGATGAAAAACTATACGGACTGGGCAGCAATGATGCTGGTGCTTCGGTGGTATCACTCTATGCCGCATTTTGCGTGCTGAGTGCAAAAGCACAACCTTACAACCTGATCTTTCTGGCCTCGGCCGAAGAGGAAGTCTCGGGAAAGAATGGCGTGGAAAGTGTATTGCCGCTTCTGCCACCTGTTCATTTTGCGGTGGTAGGCGAGCCTACAGGCATGCAGCCGGCGATTGCCGAGAAGGGACTTATGGTGCTGGATTGTGTGTGTCATGGCAAAGCCGGTCATGCAGCCCGCAACGAAGGGATCAACGCCATCAGCCTGGCCATGAAAGAGATTGAATGGTTTCATTCGTTTCAATTTCCCGAACAAAGCGACCTGCTCGGACCGGTAAAGATGAGTGTTACCCTGATTCAGTCGGGCACACAACATAATGTGGTTCCTGATCGCTGTGAATTCACGGTCGATATCCGCACCAACGAGTTTTATCCCAACGAAATCCTGTTCGACCTGATCGACCGGCAGACCGGATGCGAGATGAAGGCGCGGAGCTTCCGCCTCAACTCCTCACGCACCGAACCGGAACATCCGTTTGTACAGCGCGCCCTGTTGATGGGCAAAACGCCCTTCGGCTCGCCCACACTGAGCGATCAGGCACTGATGCCGTTTGCCTCGGTAAAAATCGGACCGGGCGATTCGGCCCGCTCGCATGCGGCAGACGAATACATCCGTCCCGCCGAAATCCGCGAAGCCATCGATGAATATGTGCGCTTACTGGATCAATTGGATCTGAAGGCTTAATCTGTTTATTATGCGCGATATCCTGCATACCGTTTTTACCCGCTATCTGATTGCGCTGCTCAATCTGGTATTGATCTTTATCAATGCCAAAGTACTGGGCGTAGACGGTGTAGGTGTGGTAGGATTAATTTTAGCCTCTGTTGGCATTATCTCTGTGTGCTGCGGTATTTTTTCCGGCAATACGATTATCTATTTTATGAATCGTTATTCGATGCACGCTATCAGCCGCCCTGTTTATGGCTGGATTCCGCTGGGTGCGGCAATAGCCTGTGGCGTTTTGGCTGCATTCCGTATTTTTCCGCGCGAGTATCTGCTTGAAGTTTATCTTTTGTCGGTGCTCAATGCAGCCATTGCAGCAAATGCCCGTTTTTTGCTGGGCCGCAACAAAGTAAATCAGTTTAATATCACATATGTGCTGCAGGGCGGACTGCTCTTCTTTATTTTACTTTTCTTTTATTTCGGACTCGGTGAACAGACAGTGGGTTCGTATGTAAACGCACTCTTTTTTACCTGGGGACTGGCATTTATAATCAGTCTTTTCATGCTGATCCCGCTGTTCCGGCATTCTGAAGAACAGACGGATAAGCCGGCACCGGCTTTCCGTGTATTACTTAAAGAGATGTGGATTTACGGCTTATGGGGCAGTGCCGATAACCTGGCCGAAAATCTGACTACACGCCTGAATTACTTCCTGATCAAATATTTCGGCGGACTGGGCAGTGTGGGATTACTCGATGCCGGCACCAAAATGTCGGAATGTGTATTTCACATCAACCGCAGCATCGGCTTTATCGAATACAGCCGGGTGGCACAGACGGATGATGTGGCACAGCAAAAACAGCTCACTATCCGTTTTCTGAAACTTACTTTTGCCGCTGTCTTTCTGGCCACTGCCTGCATTGCGGCCATTCCCGAATCGATCTACATCAATTATCTGTTCAGTCCCGAATTCACCGGCATGAAACTGGTCATCTACGGTTTATCGCCCGGCATCATTGCCATGGCCTGCCATAGCATTATCAGTCAGTATTTTATTGCCAGCGGTCATATCCGGTACAGTGCCTATGCCTCATTTATCGGTCTTGTCATTTTAATACCCTGCGGCTG
>CAMTPG010000319.1 GCA_947074335.1 uncultured Parabacteroides sp. | reverse complement strand
GTTGTACAATAAAAGATAAACTCATTGTACAACCTGTTGTTAACATGTTGTACAATGAGTTTACAGCCGATCGTCATCCCACAAATAGTGCACAGGCATGCGGCAAGGAAGAGATGACAGTCTGTTTGAGAAGGATTTTTATTGAATTTAAATCGAACGAAATATCTGCAATTCTATTAGTTATCTTCTAAATAATAGAATAGTATCACGGCCAACTCAGAAGAAATAGTTTATGCATTTATTTTGCTTTTTCACCATAATGAGATACGTCACAATCATCAGATTAAAATTGAATTAAAAATCAAATAAATACCTGATTCAATCCATAACTATTTATCATTAAAACACAAAGATGATTTATTAATGCCAAAAAGAAGGATTGGTTATCCGGATCAAAAAAGATCAAATTCGTTGGATTTTCATCACATTTTCACTCGAAAGTGTTTGTAGGATTAAAAAAAATATATTATCTTTTGGCAAACCAAAATCATTAAAAGTTCAACCATTTGGAATATTAAATTCCTATTTTATATCGTTAAGTTTTCTTAAAATGATTTTATCTATCTGATTATCTGTTTGTTTACATATTTTAACGCGTTAAATGTTTCCCAAAATGTTAATCTCTGAACTATTCGTGTTTATCTTTGTTGAAGAAATAGAACTTTATAAAATCAAAAAATAAAATGATTCAGACAGTAATCAAACGCGATGGTCGCATTGTGGGCTTTAACGAAGAAAAAATTGCCACGGCTATTCGCAAAGCGATGCTTCATACCGACAAAGGTGAAGATCGTCAGCTGATCAGCCAGATAACCGACCTGATCTCTTTTAAGGGAAATCCACAAATGACCGTAGAAGCTATTCAGGATTCAGTAGAGCTGGAACTGATGAATAGCAGTCGTAAAGATGTAGCACAAAAATACATCGCCTACCGAAACCAGCGCAGCATCGCCCGCAAAGCAAAAACGCGCGATATGTTTCTGGAAATCATCAACATCAAATCGAACGATATTACGCGCGAAAATGCCAATATGAATGCCGACACACCCGCCGGTATGATGATGAAGTTTTCGAGCGAAACTACTAAACCATTCGTAGATGATTATCTGTTGAGCGAAGAGACTAAAGATGCCATAGAGAAGAACTATCTGCATATTCACGATAAAGATTATTATCCGACTAAGAGTCTTACCTGCGTACAGCATCCGCTGGATCACATCCTGAAAAACGGATTCTCGGCCGGTCATGGCGAATCGCGTCCGGCTAAACGTATCGAAACAGCCAGTATTCTGGGTTGTATCTCGCTCGAAACCGCACAGAATGAGATGCATGGCGGACAGGCGATACCGGCGTTCGATTTCTATCTTGCGCCTTACGTACGCAACAGCTTTATAGAAGAATTACAAAAGATCGAAGAGTTGAACGGTGCCGATTATTCGCATCTGTATCAGACAGAGATCGACGATTATATCAACAAACCGCTCGATGGTCTCGAAGGCGATGTACGCATAGTGCAACATGCCATCAACAAAACGGCCAGCCGTGTACATCAGTCCATGGAAGCCTTTATCCACAACATGAACACGATTCATTCGCGCGGTGGCAATCAGGTGGTATTCAGCTCGATTAATTACGGAACCGATGTTTCGCCCGAAGGTCGTTGCATCATTCGCGAACTGCTGAAAAGTACTTATCGCGGCGTGGGCAATCAGGAAACAGCGATCTTCCCGATTCAGATCTGGAAAAAGAAACGCGGCGTAAGTTATCTGCCCGAAGATAAAAATTATGATCTGTATCAGCTGGCCTGTAAAGTATCGGCACGCCGTTTCTTCCCGAATTTCCTGAATCTGGATGCTACATTTAATCAGAACGAGGCATGGCATGCCGACGATCCGCAGCGTTATGTACACGAAGTGGCAACGATGGGATGCCGTACGCGCGTGTTTGAGAATCGCTTCGGACTGAAAACTTCAATCGGCCGCGGCAACATCTCATTCTCTACCATTAATATTGTGCGTCTGGCTATCGAATGCATGCAACTTGAAAATCAGGAAGAACGCATTGCTAAATTCTTTGCCAAACTGGACCGGATGCTCGACATTACGGCACGTCAACTGCATGAGCGTATGCAATTTCAGAAGACGGCTTATGCCAAACAGTTCCCGCTGTTGATGCGCTCACTCTGGCTGGGTTCGGAAAAACTGAAACCGAATGACACGATAGAACCGGTAATTAATCAGGGCACACTGGGCATCGGATTTATCGGACTGGCAGAATGTCTGGTGGCCTTAACGGGCAAACATCACGGCGAAGATGCCGCGTCGCAGGAGCTCGGACTTAAAATAGTAAGCTATATGCGCGATCGTGCCAATCAGTTTTCGGAAACCTATCAGCACAATTACAGCGTACTGGCTACGCCGGCCGAAGGATTGTCGGGCAAATTTACGGCGCGCGACCGCAAAGCATTCGGTTCACTGCCGGGCATTACCGACCGTGAATATTATACCAATTCAAATCATATCCCCGTGTATTATAAATGCAGTGCTTTGCACAAAGCAAAAACGGAAGCACCTTATCATGAGATGACCCGCGGCGGACATATTTTCTACGTCGAAATTGATGGCGATGCCACTCACAACCCTGATGCAATCATGCAGGTTGTGGATATGATGGATAAATACAATATCGGATACGGTTCTGTGAATCATAACCGCAACCGCTGTCTGGACTGCGGATTCGAAAATGCCGAAGCCGAACTGGAGGTTTGCCCTTCGTGTCACAGTCACCGACTGGATAAACTGCAGCGCATCACCGGTTATCTGGTGGGTACCACCGATCGCTGGAACAATGCGAAACTCTCGGAACTGCACGATCGCATCATCCACAATTAAAAACGCGGCCATGTTATCTATTTTAGATATTATTGAAGATACAACTGTTGACGGTCCGGGCTTCCGGACCGCCATCTATGCGGCCGGCTGTCCGAATCAATGTCCGGGCTGTCATAATCCGGAATCCTGGGATATTAAAAACGGACGCATGACATCCACCGGCGAGATTCTGGATAAAATACTTGCCGATGATTTTGCCAATGTAACCTTCAGCGGCGGCGATCCGATGTTTCAACCCGAAGGATTTGCCAAACTGGCAGAGGCGATAAAGCGTAAAAGCCGGAAAAATATCTGGTGTTATACCGGTTACCGGTTCGAATCGATTCTGAAAAATCCCAGACAGGCCGCATTACTGAAATACATCGATGTGCTGGTAGACGGGAAATATTGCGAAGAGCTGAAAGATAAAAGCCTTTTATTCAGAGGCAGTAAAAATCAGCGATTAATTGATGTAAAAGAATCTTTGCGTCAGCAGCAGGTAGTTTGC
>CAMTPG010000318.1 GCA_947074335.1 uncultured Parabacteroides sp. | reverse complement strand
AGTGGAAGAGTAGGTAGCCGCCATTTTAAGAGAAGAAGGAGTCGTTTCGAAAGAAACTGACTCCTTTTTTCGTTTATGGCTTTTTGTAACCATATGACATAATATCATACCGATTTCATGATTTAATAGAATCTTCATCTCTGGCTAACACAATTCATCCGATGATCCATAAACACCCAAAAGATATTTTTCCAAATAAATAAATAGAATTACAATGTTTTATATTTGTATCGAATACATAACAAATCCCAACCAACACTTCAATTATGAAAAAAGAAGATCTTTATTTATAAACCATTTAACTATGATTTAAAGATCTTATCTAAGAGCGATTTCCTGTGAGAGGATGTCGCTCTTTTTTTACAAACCATAAATACAAATAATTTTAGATGAGAGCCGATTGATAACTGATAAAAGCATTGTATCTTTATAGTCATTAATTAAAGATTCAAAATTATGTTTTCAGGAATTATTGAAGAAACAGCTAAAGTTGTTTCGATTGCCCATGAATTGGATAATATTCATATTACCATGGAATGCTCTTTTGTAGATGAATTAAAAATAGATCAAAGTGTAGCACATAATGGTGTTTGTCTTACGGTTGTACGTATTGATGGCAATACTTTTACAACAACAGCTATGAAGGAAACTCTTGAGCGGTCTAATTTAGGCTATTTAAAACCTGGTTCATTAGTCAATCTGGAACGAAGCATGATTATGAACGGGCGTTTAGACGGACATATTGTTCAGGGCCATGTTGATCAAACGGCTGTTTGTACTCAGGTGGAAGATGCAAACGGCAGTTGGTATTTTACTTTCGAATATCCTTTTCAGAAAGAGATGGCACAACAGGGTTATTTGACTGTAGAAAAAGGTTCTGTTTGTGTAAACGGAGTCAGTCTTACGGTATGTAATTCTAAAGAAAACAGCTTCCAGGTGGCCATTATTCCCTATACTTTCGAGCATACCAATTTTTGCCAGATTAAAGAAGGAACCGTAGTTAATCTCGAATTTGATATTGTAGGTAAATATATCAGTAAAATGATGCAATATAAATAATGAATGATTTTCTTTCATTGGCAAAACAGCGTCAGAGTGATCGGGCATTCGATCCTGACAGATCTGTAGAACCGGAAAAAATAGAGCGCATATTACAGGCAGCATGTATTGCACCTTCTGCCTGTAATGCTCAACCATGGCATTTTATCGTGGTTGATAATCCGGAATTAAAGAATCAGATTGCTGATGCAACTTCCAATCGGCTATTAGGGATAAATCATTTTACCAAGCAGGCACCGCTTCATATAATTATCGTAGAAGAAAAAGCGAATCTGAGTTCCGGATTCGGTACCTGGGCCAAGAATAAACATTTTCCGCATCTGGATATAGGTATTGCGGCAGCTCATCTGGTACTTGCTGCAGAAGATGAAGGTCTGGGCAGCTGTATAATAGGTTGGTTTGATGAAAACAAAATACGCCAACTGTTGAATATACCGTCGGGTAAACGAATTTTACTGGATATTGTGATAGGTTATTCTACACAAAATGATAGATCAAAAAAGCGTAAGAAAACGGATGAAGTGATTAGTTATAACGGCTATTGATTTTCGTTTACATTAATCCAAATGTCCAAACACCAAAACGTCCAAATGTACAAACATTTAAACGCCTGAAAATTCAAATTTCCGAACATTTAAACACAACTTGTGTAACAAAAGAAATATCGAACAGAATATCGAACAGAATATCGAACAGAATATCGAACAGAATATCGAACTTCATATCCGAATCCGAATATCCTGTCAGAAAAGCTCTATTTAATAACCATAAACCGCTTCCAGTGCCCAAAGCGGAAGTAGAAGAATGTAATTAAAAATCCAATCGTAATACTGATACCGATGGCCCACCAGATGCCGGTGCGATTTAAAATATCACTTAAATAATAGGCCAGTGGTACCCTGATAAGCCATAAACAACAGATGCTTATTAACATGGGGAACAAGGTATTTCCGGCACCGCGCAATAAACCGTTGTAAATATTCAACGCACCGTGTATGCAGAAGAAAAAGGCCATAATCACTAAATACTCTTTACCGATTGCTATAACTTCGGGATCTGTTGTAAAAAGCAGCATGAGCCGGTCTCCCAGATAATAGACTGCCATAAAAGTACATACACCAAATACAAGATTAATCAACATGGTAAATCGCAGCCCCTTCTTAATTCTGTCGAATTGTTTTGCTCCGATATTTTGTCCGCAGAAGGCTGCAAGTGCCCCCGACAAGGTAAGAACAGCCTGTGTAATAATCGTATCAATCTTTCCGGCCGCCCCGTATGCGGTCAGTGTATCGGTACCAAACTGATTAACAATCCCCAATAATGCAATCAACCCCAAAGCAATTGCCGATTGCTGAATGCTTGTGGGCAATCCGATTTTCAGACTTTGTTTAAATATGGACCAGTTAAACAGCATATCCTTTTTCCGGATCGAAAGCATCGGTTGTTTATTATTGACATAACTCAGCGCCACACACATGCCGATGCCCTGCGCAATAATTGTTGCCCGCGCAGCACCTTCGATGCCCCAGTTCAGATAAAGAATAAAAATAAAATCGAGCACGATATTCAACATCGTCGTGATAAAAATAAACCACATGGGGCGCAGCGCCTCGCCTAAACCACGCAAAATAGAAATAATGCTGTTGAAGGTAACAAACAAAAATGTCCCTCCGATGTAGATTTTAAAATAAGAAACAGCATCCGGAATCACCTCCTCCGGTGTATTAGTCAGTCTGAATAATTGTTCGGCAAAAATAATCCCGGAAATGGATAATACAACTCCGGCAATCAGCATAAAAATAAAAAACGAAGAAAATGCCTTTTGCACATTTTCAAACTGGCGGGCACCGAAATACTGTGAAATTACAACCGTAGTACCGCTGCCAATACCAATAACCAGCGAAATAATAAAATAATAGATAAAAAAGGAGGCCGAAACAGCCGCCAGTGCCTCTTTACCCAATACTCTTCCCACAATAATACTGTCTACAATCTGATTAAATTGCAATAACAGATTGGCAATCAGCAGGGGGAATGCGAAGCGCAGAATTACTTTCCAGACCGTGCCCCGGGTTAAATCGTATTTGTTTTGCGGTTGAATGCGGGTTTTATTGTTCTCCATATGCGCCGTTACAGATCTTTGATAAGAATATGATCATTGGCCTGCAGCATATCTTCGCGTGTTTTCAATAAAGCTTTCCATTCGTTATTAAACAGATCTGTTGTATCGATTTTAAAACTTTCAGAACCATAACGATCGAGTTTGCGAAACAGATAACTCACCGTGATCTGATTTACATCAATGGCCGGCTGATAATGAA
>CAMTPG010000317.1 GCA_947074335.1 uncultured Parabacteroides sp. | reverse complement strand
ATGATGGATAATACCGGAAATATAGAGAATATAAACAGAGCAAAAGCCTGTGTTGCAATAACAAATAAGACGGTTGTTAGATTCAGTATAAGCAGATTGCAATGATAAGGAATCAGTTCATAAGTAAACTGTACCATATTTCCGCAAATACCGATCAGACTGAATATAATTGTATAAGGCAAAAGTTTTGCCAGAACTGCAGTTACAATATTCATATCGGCAGCTTTCAGCCACTCGGCGGCTGTCTGGTATTTGATTTCACTGCCTACGGCATATGCGGTTGTTAACAGGATAATTACCTGAAACAGAATAAAGAAAAAGGGATTACTCAGATATATGGCATAATTCAGATTGGGATTAAACAGAGAATGAACGGTCGAATTAATCGGTTGCAGAAAATTGGCTGTCCGCTCTTCCTGAATACCTAATACGGCAGCCTGCAACATAACCGGTTCAACCGAAAGATGACGCAAAACGGTTTCGAAACCGGATTCAACTTCGCCTCCTACGGCCAGCAGAGCATAATGATAATAATAACATAAGGTGGTAGTACGTCCGGCAATGGCATCCGATTCGAAATCGGGTGGAATAACCAGATATCCGTAAATGAGTTTATTTTGTACATCGGCGCGTGCTTCCACCTCGCTGACATAATATTTAGTTACATCCAGTTGGGGTACGGCAGCGGCCGATCGGGAAATTTCGCGCGACATGGCGGTCTGATCCATATCGACAATGCCGACCGGCATATTATTCATCTGTCCGTCATTAAAAATAGTCGACATAAAGAAAAGACTGAATAAAGGTAACACGATGCAGGCACCAAAATAGAACCGACGGGATATCATCCGGTCTATTTCGCGTGCTAACACCCGCTTAAACGGATGATTTGATTTACTCCATCTTTCTATGAAACTCATGGCGGACTTCTTTTTTGCTTAGTTCATCTTCTTTTATGTTCATCATAATCAATCAGCACCGACATGCCGGGACGAAGTCCTTCAACCTGTGAGACTGGCCGTGCATGAATCTGGAAAGTTTTCATATCATAAGATCCGATCTGCTTGGTAGATTTCCAGGTGGCAAAACTGCCCAACGGAGCCACATAATAAATTTCGAACTCTACATCATTCATATCCAGTGCAGGCACGTTGCCTTTAAAGCGTGTTCCCATTTGGAATGAAGGCATGCGATCCTCACGTACATTGAGCACCACATGGGCATCTTCGAGCACAATCAGATTCATGATTGGCATTCCGGCAGCAACCAGCTCGCCGCGTTTGGGAAATATGCTGGAGATCTGTCCGCTTTCGGGTGCCATCAGATGCGAATCCTGCAACAGGGCAATCACCTCGTTTACAGTACCCTGTGCAGCAGCGACCAGCGACTGAGCCGTTTCTTTATCCTGTCGTTGTGCTCCGTCTACTGCCAGCTGATATTGATTCCATGCGGCACGTTCGTTGGCCTGCGCTGCATCATATACGGCTTTCACCTCATCATAGCGTTGCGAAGTAACTACACTGTCTTTATATAAGGCTGAAATTCTGTCGTATGTGGTTTTAGCCAGTACCAGATCCGATTTCGCCGCATTCCATAACTGCTCCATGGAGGCGATAATTTGCTTGCGTGTGCCTTCATCAATCTTCTGATGCTGATATCGGGCAGCACTTTCCAGCGCATTGACCTGCTGGAATTTGGCAATGGCTTCGGGACTGTTTATTTTCACCAGTGTATCGCCGGCTTTTACATTTTGTCCTTCTATGACCAGAAAGGTATCAATACGCCCGGTCAGTTTTCCGGAAATGCGAATCTCGGTCGACTCTATTTCACCTTGTAATACAATGGGCTTATGGCCGAGTAGTATCATTCCGATAATGGAAACAATTACTACTGCACAAACAATTATCACAAACGCGATAGCCAGAAATTTTTTCGATTTATCCATAATGATACTATGCTGTGTTTCCTGCAAACGAGAAACTATTTTATGTTGAATTATTATTTTTATTACTTACATGATTTCTGAAATACCCTCCTGCTTATACTGATCGAAGGATTCGGGGATACCACAAACCGATAACAGATTAGCCAATGCCACATCATACTGATAAAATGCCAGTAAAAATGCCAGCTTCACTTTGGCAAGCAAAACTTCGGCATCCACAACATCGGTAGAAGTAGCCATGCCCTCTTTGAATGATTTTACACGTACTCGCACCAGTTCCTCACCCATTGCCAGTGTTGAATTTAATGCTTTTATATTATCCATTGCATTTTGCATCTGAGTATAAAACTCATCTACAGCAACTTCCAGGTCGCTGATTGCTTTTTCTTTACCAATTGAGATAGACTGACTGGTAAGTCTTGCCTGACGAACTTTCTTTTCGCGGTCTAAACCATCGAAAATATTCCAGGTAAACCCTACCCCGATCATATTTCGAGGCATCAGATAGCGGCTTACTCCATGATTCCAGATAGTTTGTTTACCAATAAATGCAATATTGGGGAAATATCCGGCGCGCGCCACTTTCATTTCATCATTCGATATGCTTTCTTGCAGTTTCAATTGATTGACTACATAACTATTATAAGGAATCATTGATTTAAAATAATCAACCGAAGGCATACTTTCATTATAAAATAATTGTGTAGTGGTATGAATCTTTGTTTGATCTTCAATATTAATTAAGCTCTTTAAAGACTGATTGGCCACACCCAGATCTTTACGTGATTGTTCAAGTTCGCGCCGGGCTTCCTCCATATTTACCTGTGCAAAAAGTCTTTCGGCTTTATTTATCATTCCCTGTTGTTCCAGTTTAACAGCCTGCTCATAATGATTAAACAAAGATTTAAATGTTTCTTCACGTACCTGTACAACACGTTGCCCCAGACGCAATCCAAAATAATTAGCAATAAGTAAAGCCTGTTGTGTTGCATTGACCTGATCTTTATTCACTTCTGCCGACGAAACAAGTGTTTTACCTATTCTACTGGCATACATCCGTTTACCACCTGTAAATAGAGGCCACACCACATTTGCATCGAATGTGGTCAGATTTTGAGAGGCCAAAGGCACTTTCAGGGTATAATCGCCGATATCTGTCAGAATGGAACTGATCAACTGATCATCAGGAAAAATAGAATGAATAAAATCTTTAGCCGGATCTGTGTATTCGCTAAGCGATTGTCTGACCTGTACAGGATTGGATAAATGTACAAAACCACCGGCGGCACTGATATTCGGATACCAGAAGGAGTTGAGTTTTTGATGTTCATTTTTAGCGATCTCTATTTCTTTACCTGCAATCTTCAGACTCTTATTTTCCTGTTGAAGCAAAATTAGGGATTGTTCCAGCGAAAGCTCCATTATTTCAGTTTGGGCAAAAACCGAAAAAGGCAGA
>CAMTPG010000316.1 GCA_947074335.1 uncultured Parabacteroides sp. | reverse complement strand
ATCAAACAGCCCTGATGCAGCCGGGCCGTTACGGCAGGTGTTGCTACAACTTCTGCCTGCGTAGCGGTTCCCGATTCAGGATCAGCCGTTTCCGGATGAGTACCCGATAATTCGGCCTCCGGCTCAAACATCAACCCGGATTGTATCGCCCTGAGCGGAAGCAACTGCGAAAAGGTAAAACTTTTCTGATTCGACAGTTTAAAAGTGCCTGTGCGTGTGCCCTTAACAAAGAAGGCTGAAAAGGCCGGAATGGCATACGGCGAAGCCGCTTCAATCGGAAAAGCTTCGTATCCGGCTCCGGTATAGACATAGATAAAACCGTCGAGTTTATTATTCCCCTCAATCTGCGAAACCGGCAGCGGATGCGGAAAGGGATTGCCGATCAGTTGCCAGCCGGCATGATCCGGATTCTCGTTTCCGACAGCAATACCGCTTACGGCAAACTGAACCTCTGCTTCAAATCCCTGACTGAATGTGCCGTGAACGGCCGAAAAGGTCAGAGTCTGTGTATCGGCCGCTGCATCAAGTGCAATCAGATAGCCTTTATAGCGTTCAAACAACAGACTGCCTGCAGGTTGTACGGGCAACGTTTCCCAGTTACCGGCAGCACTGTTTGCCGCTGCACGCTTTTCACCATTATACTTTTGGATATAAAAATAGTTGCCGCTGCCGGCGGTCTTTTCATCTCCCTGCCGGAAGGATGCATCGACATCCGATGTATAAACATCGAAAGGGAAAGAGATAAAATACCATTTCCCCTTTTCTTCGAAGGTTTTATGCACTGTAAAGCAGTCGGCAATTTTAAGTCTGTCGGCCTGTCGTAACGGCACGCCGGCATCCAGCAAAGTAACCGATTGTGCCTGCAAAACACCGGGCAGACCCATCGATAAAGCAGCATCGGGCGAAAACCGGATATCGCCGCACTGAACGGGCGAAGATATCGAGACTGCTCCGTCGATCAAGGCATGCTGGTTGCGGGCAGCCGGAAGATGCGACCACGAAAGCGTATCCTGCCAGTCGGCCTTACCGGTAAACAGCGAATAGGCTGCAATATCGCCTGCCATCCAGATGCTGTCGAAGACAAAGCAGCTGCTTATTCCGGAGAGGGCATCTGTAAAAAGATCAATCCCGTAAGCATTTGATGAAGACTGTTTAATAAAAGGAACTATTTCCTGATCACTTTTAGCTGTAAAAATCCTGGCCTCCCGGCTGCCTGTGGCTTTATAAGGCCGTGCCAAAAGTGAATCACCGGTCATCAGATCGCGACCGCCGTACCGAATATATATTGCCGGGTTTTGATAAGCGGTGATATCAGCATGTTCAAAAGAAATACCGGAATGAGCCGGCATTGTAAATCCGCTGCGCGAACCCGGATCCTCTTCGTCAATCCCGGAAATATCGGTTATGCCAGTCTCTCCCCACATCGTATACGGCCAGTTATTACCGGGTAAATCATCAAAAGTCTGCAGGCGAAATGTATCCCGTACCTGAAAATTCGAAGCGGAGTTGATAAACTGCGGCCATCCGGCCCATTGATCGATCTGTGCGAAAACGGTTTGTAAAGGAGACAAACAACAAGAAAGCACACAAAATGACTGAACAAAACGTAGTATTTGCTTTTTCATAATTATACTGTTTAGGTTCTTATATTTAAGCAACAAATATAATTAAATAATTGAAATCATTATCTTTGTAACATGAAAGATTTTATTATATCTGAAGCACAAACCGAAAAAGCCGTTCTGGTGGGATTGATTACCCCCGAACAGAACGAACAAAAAGTACAGGAATACCTCGATGAGCTGGCATTTCTGGCCGATACTGCCGGCGTGGATACGGTGAAACGGATTACACAAAAAATGGATCGTCCGCACACCGCTACTTTTGTGGGAAAAGGTAAATTGCAGGAAATCAAAGAATATGTAATTGAAAATGAAATCGGACTGGTGATCTTCGATGATGAACTTTCGCCTAAACAGCTGCGCAACATCGAGCGCGAGCTACAGGTGAAGATTCTGGATCGAACCAATCTGATTCTGGATATTTTTGCCAAACGGGCACAGACGGCTCATGCCAAAACACAGGTGGAGCTGGCACAATACAAATACATGCTGCCGCGGCTTACCCGCCTGTGGACACACCTGGAGCGCCAGCGCGGCGGTGTGGGTATGCGCGGACCGGGTGAAACACAGCTGGAGACCGACCGACGCATCATTCTGGATAAAATATCACGTCTGAAGCGTGAACTCCAGGAGATCGACCGGCAGAAAAATGTGCAGCGTCAGAACCGCGGCAAGATGGTACGCGTGGCACTGGTAGGTTATACCAATGTGGGCAAATCCACCATTATGAACCTGTTAAGCAAAAGTGAAGTCTTCGCCGAGAACAAACTTTTTGCCACACTCGATACCACGGTGCGTAAGGTGATCATCGAAAATCTGCCTTTCCTGCTGTCGGATACCGTCGGATTTATCCGTAAACTGCCTACCGAACTGGTAGAGTCGTTTAAATCGACACTCGACGAAGTGCGCGAAGCCGACATGCTGGTGCATGTGGTGGATATCTCGCACCCGGGATTTGAAGAGCAGATCGAAGTGGTAAACCGTACCCTGAACGATATCGACAAATCCGAGAAACCGATGATTCTGGTGTTTAACAAAATCGATGCCTTTACCTTTGTACCCAAAGAGGAGGATGATTTAACACCGATGAAACGGGAGAATATCGATCTGGAAGAGCTGAAACGCACCTGGATGAATAAAATGCAGGATAACTGCATCTTCATCTCTGCCAAAAAACAGATCAACATCAACGAACTGAAGGAGTTGCTTTACGAGCGGGTGAAACAGATTCATGTAGAACGGTTTCCCTACAACGATTTCCTGTATCAGCATTACGACGATGTGGAATAAACACTACCGGATATTGCGCGGGTGATGTTCTAATATCTCTTTGCGCAAAAACTTCCGGTCGATGTGTGTATATATTTCGGTGGTGGTAATCTTTTCATGCCCGAGCATCTCCTGTATGGCACGAAGATTGGCACCACCTTCCAGTAAATGAGTGGCGAAAGAATGCCGGAAGGTATGCGGACTCACATTTTTGGTGATTCCGGACTGTTCGGCCTGTTGCTTGATGATGTGAAAAATCATGATGCGCGACAGTGCCGTACCGCGCCGGCTCAGAAACAGGATATCCTCGAAACCTCTTTTCACCACAATAGCTCCCCGATCTTCAAGATAACGTCCGATTTCCTGCAGTGCCACCTCCGAAATCGGCACCAACCGCTGTTTCCCGCCCTTTCCTTCTACCTTGATAAACCCTTCATCAAAATAAATATCCGAATAGCGCAGGCCGGTTAATTCAGACACACGCAGGCCGCAACTGTAAAGCACCTCCAGTATGGCGCG
>CAMTPG010000315.1 GCA_947074335.1 uncultured Parabacteroides sp. | reverse complement strand
ACCATGGCATTCACACTTTCCATGCCCCAGCCCTGATTGGCTTCGGTAGTTTGAAAACCGTCGCAATAGGCGCGGGCCAGATCCACTCCCAGCTGCGGATCTTCGCCAAAAGTGCCGTTAAAGCGCGACCAGCGCGGTTCGGTAGCCAGATCAATCTGGGGTGATAATGCCGTGGCGATGCCGAGGGCGCGGTATTCTTTGGAGGCGATATCGCCAAAATTACGTACCAGTTCGGGATCGAAGGCTGCTGCCAGTCCGGGCTGACTGGGCCAGAGCGAAATACTACCGCCTGCGCCGGCATTGTATTCGGCATTTGCACTGGTACCGTGTCGGGGATCCGATGAGTTGTTTGCCGGAATGCCTAAACCTAAACTTTCGGCGAGCTCCTGTACATTATTATTCCACAGCGCAGCCACTTCGGGCGAAGCCACGCGTGTGATCAGGATATGACGCAAATTATCATCGGTAACAAATTGTTTTTGGGCATCGGTGAGGTCGGAGGGAAGTGCACCGCTTTCGTCGAACGGTTTTCCGTTGTAGCTGGCTGCACCAAAACCCTGCGCTGCAGCCGGAACACTTTGATGCGAGCTGTACAGCATAAGTCCGGCAATTTCGTCGATACTCATACGCGAAGCCAGATCTCCGGCCCGTTCGGCATACGGTAACCGCCAGTCTTCGTACGGATCTAATTGTCCGTTTTTATTTAAGTCTTTAAATGCCAGTCCGTCCACATAGAGAATCTGCACACCCGATGTGGTGGAATATCCCAGCTTTTTACCATTGGTCTGATTGATAAAACGGATGGTTCCCTCCTGTGTAGTTGCGGAGGAATTGTTTTGGGCGGTAACCGCCTGCATCGCCAGTAAACCGGCGACACCGAATAAAAAGTGTTTCTTCATAATATTATCGATTATCTCACAAAGTTCGAATTCTTCAGCTAAAGATAATCGTTTATTTCTGATAAAAAACGGTTTAAATCAGAACTTTTACAACTACTTTGCGAATACAGCCGTGACCAATACCCGGCGCATGTCCGTCTTCCGGAAAATAAATAGCGAATTGTCCCGGATAAATCTTACAATAGGTTGTAGGACGATCAATATAAAAAATAATATCACGCGGATCATCATAAGGTATAGAAATGTCGCGCAATTCGCTTTCCGGTTTCCAGCCGATCTTTTCCACACCTACTAAAATAGCCTGAATATCAATGTATTTCTGATGCGTTTCGATGACTGCATTTTTCTTTTCTTTGCCGATATAGCTGGCAATGGTTACAAAGATCTCATCACCATCTATTTCATGTCTACCATCTTCCAGCTTTGAAAAATCAGTAGTCTTCAAATACTCAAAGGCTTTTGCAAAGCGTGGATGTAAACATTCTACCCGTTTTGAATTACTTAAAGAATCCAGTATCATAATAATTTGTTCGATTTAATAATGCTTTTATCTTTTAAACAACAAAGGTCGCGTTTCAGATTGTTAAATAATACACTTTAAGTGTGAATAAAATTAAGAAACCGGAAAATAAGTGTATCAAATCGCGCTTTATGCATTATATTTGAGTAAAACAAAAAGAAACAAAAGCAAGCCGAAACAAATGGAAATTAAAATAATTCCTGTTCTTGAAATGAGTTGTGCCGTATGTGCCGGCAA
Source organism: uncultured Parabacteroides sp. (assembly GCA_947074335.1). Taxonomy (GTDB): domain Bacteria; phylum Bacteroidota; class Bacteroidia; order Bacteroidales; family Tannerellaceae; genus Parabacteroides. Next base: position 1,774 of record CAMTPG010000315.1, on the reverse strand, counting down.
TGTGGAAAATATTGTTCGCGAATTGCACGGCGTGGAACAGGCCCATGTAAATTTCGCAGCCAATACATTAAAAGTCACCTATGATCCGGACCTGATTTCCATCGATCAGATCCGCCAGGCTGTACGTGCCGGCGGTTACGATCTGGTAATCGAAGCCGATGATCCTGTTGCAATGCAGGAAGAGATGAGCCGTAAACATTATCAACAACTCAAACGTAAAACCTGGGGCGCATGGATTCTGTCTGTTCCGCTGGCGGTTTATGGTATGCTGTTTATGCATGCGCCGTATGCCAACTGGATTATGATGGTGCTGGCGGCATGTATCATGGTTTTCTTTGGTCGCAGCTTTTACAGCAATGGTTTGCGCCATGCTTTGAAGGGAAAAGCGAATATGGATACACTGGTGGCGCTTAGTACGGCTATTGCTTTTATATTCAGCTTATTCAATACCTTATGGCCGCAATTCTGGTACGATCGCGGCATGGAACCGCACGTATATTACGAAGCCAGCGGTGTGATTATTGCGTTTGTATTATTGGGTAAACTGATGGAGGAGCGTGCCAAAAACAGCACATCTTCCGCTATACGCAAACTGATGGGATTACAGCCCAAAACGGCACGTCGGGTTTACGACGGAAAAGAGGAAGAGGTACTGATTGCCTCGCTTTCGGCCGGCGATGTGGTGAGTGTGCGGCCGGGCGAACAGATTCCGGTGGATGGTTTTGTGATTTCCGGCAATTCGCTGGTGGATGAAAGTATGCTGAGCGGCGAACCGGTACCGGTAGAGAAACAGGCCGGCGATAAGGTGCTGGCAGGTACCATCAATCAGAAAGGCGCTTTTATGTTGCAGGCTACCGGCGTGGGCGGAGCAACTTTGCTGGCACAAATTGTTCAGATGGTGCAGGAGGCGCAGGGAAGTAAAGCGCCCGTGCAGCGCATTGTGGATAAGATAAGCAGTGTTTTCGTACCTGTAGTTGTGGCACTATCGGTTATTACTTTTATTTTGTGGCTGATAATTGGCGGAACAGCGGCTTTTTCGTATGCACTGCTTTCGGCTGTTTCGGTATTGGTTATCGCCTGCCCGTGTGCTTTGGGACTTGCCACGCCTACAGCTTTGATGGTGGGCATGGGAAAAGGAGCCGAACGTCATATTTTGATTAAAGATGCTTTTGCACTCGAAAATCTTTGTAAAATAGATACGATCGTTCTGGATAAAACCGGTACATTAACGGCAGGTTATCCCGAAGTGACCGATTTTTTATGGCTTGTTCCCGAAACCGGCGATTATAAAAATATATTATTTACAGCCGAGCAAAAATCGGAGCATCCGCTGGCAGCAGCTATTATCCGGAAGCTCGAAGAATCGGATGTGGCCGTTGTGGAATCCGAATTGTTTGAAAGTCTGACCGGGCAAGGTATTCGTTTGCATTATAATCAGGAGACTTACTGGGTTGGTAATCCCGGATTGATGCAACAATTTGGTGCAGAAATCACCAATGGAGCACAAACGGTTATCAACGGCTGGTTAGCTGCCGGGAAAAGTGTGGTATATTATGGTAAAGCCGATCTGTTATTGGCAGCCATAGCAATTACAGATCGCATCAAACCGACTTCTGAAGCGGCTGTAAAACAGTTGCAGCAAGCCGGTATCGAAGTACATCTGCTTACCGGCGATGGTGCCAAAACGGCCGAACTGGTAGCCAATACATTGCATATCGGTCATTTCCGTGCCGAAGCTCTTCCGGCAGATAAAGAGGCTTATATTGCACAATTA
>CAMTPG010000314.1 GCA_947074335.1 uncultured Parabacteroides sp. | reverse complement strand
ACAGGGCAATCCGGTCGTTGCCTTGTTTCGGGGAATAACAGGAGCTGTCTTTTTAAGAATGACCGACAATTACAACAACAGCAGAATAAACAGGGCAATCCGGTCGTTGCCTTGTTTCGGGGAATAACAGGAGCTGTCTTTTTAGGAATGGCCGGCAGTTACAACAACAGCAGAATAAGCAGAGCAATCCGGTCGTGGCTGCTTTTCGGAAAATAACAGGCTGCTCTTTCAGGAATTCAAATGATTTCAGTCAGCCACTATGAATCCTTTTTCTTTTTATCCCTGTCTTTATATAAACGGGTATATTCCTCTTCGAAGTTGGGCGTAAAAACCTCCTTGCCCAGATTGTCATCAATCTCATCGGTGGGCCAGAAACGGCATTCTTCAATTTCATCGGGATCGGGCGTAAAAGGACCTTCGTGTTTGGTTTCATAGGTGTGAACCAGCTCTTTCTCAATTTCCGATTCGAAGATATACCGGCCGATTTGTTTCGCTTCGAAATCGGTGATGCCCAGTTCTTCCAGCACTTCACGGCGCAAAGCCTCTTCGGGCGATTCGCCCATATCCACATGGCCGCCTACGGCTGTATCCCATTTTCCGGGCTGGATGTCTTTCTTCATCGATCTCTTTTGCAGTAACAGATCGCCTGCCGAATTAAAAATGTGTAAATGAATCACGGGATGCAGCAATTTGCTGCCGCTGTGACATTCGATACGTGTGGCTTTACCAATTACATTACCCTCTTCGTCGACTAAAGGAAACCATTCTTCTATATGCATATCAATTTTATTTTTGGCATTAACTGCCTGAACCCCGTTGATTGAGAATTTTAATTAATTCGGCATCAGTCAGTCCTTCGCCATATGTATTATAATCCAGACGGAATGTGCAACCCGCTTTATACTCCGAACAGCCGTAAGCCGTTTTACCACGCAAAAGTTTCCCCTTTTTGCAGATCGGACAAATCGCTTCGCGCGGTTTTTCTTCCGGAGATTGCTCTTCCTGAGGCTTCTCTTTTTTGGCGCGGGGAGCTCTTGCTTTCTTCCCTTTCGGCTTTTTATCGGCTTTCACCTGCTCTTTCACGGCCTCTTCGATCGTGATGGAACGGTTGCTTTGATCCGTCATTACATGTATAACAATTTTTTGGACCATCTGTTTTAATTCTTCCAAAAAGATGCGGGCTTCGTAGCCGCCTTTCTCAATCTGGCGCAGCTTTTTTTCCCACAAACCGGTGAGTTCTGCACTTTTCAACAATTCATCCTGAATGGTGCCGATCAGCTCTTTGCCTGTAACGGTAGGGAAAAGATTTTTGCGCTCTTTGCGGATGTAATTGCGTTTAAACAGTGTTTCGATAATCGCGGCCCGTGTAGAAGGCCGGCCGATGCCGTTTTCTTTCAGCGCATCGCGCAGTTCATCATTATCAACCAGCTTGCCGGCTGTTTCCATGGCGCGCAGCAAAGTGGCTTCGGTATAAGGTTTGGGCGGTTGTGTCCATTTCTCGCCCAGTGTGGGTGCGTGCGGACCGCTTTCGCCTTTTGTAAAGTCGGGCAGCACACCTTCCTCTTCGGCAGGATCGGCATCGGGATCTTTTTGCTCGGCACCAAATACCACACGCCAGCCCGGTTTAAGGATTTGCTTGCCGGTTACCTTAAATTCTACTTTACCTACTTTGCCCAGAACCGTAGTGGTCGAGATTTCGCAATCCGGATAAAATACCGCGATAAAGCGACGTGCAATCAGATCGTATACCTTTTGTTCGTTTGCATTCAGGTTGCGTGCCGGAACGCCTGTGGGAATAATGGCGTGGTGATCGGTTACTTTTGAATTATCGAACACCCGTTTGTCTTTCCGGATCTTTGCCTGAAGCAGAGGCGCTGTCAGATTCGCATAATCGGTCAGTCCTTTTAATGTAGTGGGAATTTTCGGATAAATATCATCACTCAGAAAGGTGGTATCTACACGCGGATAAGTCGCCACCTTCTTCTCGTAAAGTGCCTGAATCAGTTTGAGCGTTTCGTCGGCCGTGAAGGCGAATTTCTTATTACATTCTACCTGCAGCGAAGTAAGGTCGAAAAGACGGGGTGCATATTCTTTGCCCTTTTTCTCGGTCACCGACGTGACGGTAAAGTCTTCCTGCCTGGCAATATCCAAAAATGCTACGCCCTCTTCCTTTGTGGTGAATTTCCCTTTGGTGGCCGAGAATGTTACGTTGCGATAAACTGTTTTCAGTTCCCAGTAGGGTTCGGGAACAAAATTATCAATTTCGGCCTGCCGGTTCACAATCAGTGCCAGTGTAGGCGTTTGCACACGGCCGATGGAAAGCACCTGTCGGTTTTGTCCGTAACGCAAAGTATATAATCGTGTGGCATTCATGCCCAAAAGCCAGTCGCCGATAGCTCTCGACAACCCGGCTTCATACAATTTATTAAATTCCTGCTGATCCTTCAGCTGACCGAACCCTTCGCGAATAGCCTCTTCGGTGAGCGAGGAGATCCAAAGGCGATACACCGGACATTTACAACCCGCTTTCTGCATCACCCAGCGCTGAATCAATTCCCCTTCCTGGCCGGCATCACCACAATTAATTACCACTTCGGCATTTTGAATCAGCTGTTCGATGGTTTTGAACTGCTGCTCGTAAGTCTGGTTGCTGATCAGTTTGATGCCGAAACGCGGCGGGATCATCGGAAGCGAAGAAAGACTCCAGCGCTTCCAGCTTTCGGTATAATCGTTCGGCTCTTTGAGGGTACAAAGATGCCCGAAAGTCCAGGTTACCTGATAACCATTGCCTTCCAGATATCCGTTCATACGTTTGGTTGCGCCCAGCACTTCGGCTATTTCGCGGGCAACACTGGGTTTTTCGGCTATACAGACTTTCATTGACTCTTTTTGATGTTAAAACCAGTTACAAAAATAATCTTTCTTGGCGAGTAAATAAAATATAAGAGTCAAAGAAGCAAGAACAACACCGGCATAACTTTGTTATATACTTAAAATCAAGATGTCTAATGTAAATAGAAATGCAGATGGAAAGTTTCAATGACATTATAAACGGAGACAAACCGGTTTTGGTGGATTTCTTCGCAACCTGGTGTAATCCCTGTAAAATGATGGCGCCCACAGTCGAAGCCGTAGGCAAGGAGATGAGCGATCAGATTCGTACGCTGAAAATCGATATCGATAAAAATGAGCAGGTAGCCCTGAAATATCGAATTCAATCCGTGCCCACACTGATTATTTTCAAGAAAGGCGAAATAGCCTGGCGCAATTCAGGCGTAATCGATAAGAATGCATTAATACAACATATAAAAAGTGTATTATAACATGGAAAAAGAGAGATTTCTAAGCCGCGAAATCTCTCTTTTTTTCTTAGATAATCTTACTGAATAATCTTACTGAATAATCTTACTGAATAATCTTACTGAATAATCTTACT
>CAMTPG010000313.1 GCA_947074335.1 uncultured Parabacteroides sp. | reverse complement strand
CGGAATGTCGGCAAAGATACGCCGGATATCGGCCTCCACCTCATCCACATTCACATCGCCTGCAACAATAATACCCTGCAGATCGGGACGATACCATTTTTTATAATAAGCACGCAGCTCGTCGGGTTGGAAGTTTTCGATCACATCGATGGTGCCGATAGGCATGCGACGGGCATATTTATTGTCGGGGATCATTACCGGCAACTGTTGTTCCCAGAGCCGGGCCTGTGCATCCTGACGTGTGCGCCATTCTTCGCGGATTACGCCGCGCTCTTTGGCAATGGCCGAATCGGTGAGTGAGAGAAAGCCCGACCAGTCGTGCAATATCAACAAACAAGAATCGGTTACGCCGCTTTTATCTACCGGCGCATTCATAATCATATACACCGTTTCGTCAAAGCTGGTATAGGCGTTGAAGTTTTCGCCGCTGCGCATACCCACACTTTCAATGTACTGATCCATGCCGTTGCCGGGAAAATTCTTTGTGCCGTTAAAGGCCATGTGTTCCAGAAAGTGTGCCAGTCCGCGCTGGTTCTCCTCTTCCTGCATGGAACCCACATTCTGGGCAATGAAGAAATCAGCGCGCCCGGCCGGCTTTTCATTATGACGAATGTAATAGGTTAAACCATTCGACAGCTTTCCGTAACGCACATTCGGATCGATGGGTAGCGGAGCTAAATCCGGTATCTGTGCCGCGAGTTGAGACAGGGCACATATCCACAGGAAAATACCGGTGAACAAAATTTGTCTGATCTTCATATCACATATTTCGATTAATGGGTATTATAACTAAGCAAATGTAGCAGATTTTAGCAGAACATGTATAAAACTTAAAACGTTTATTACAAATTGAAGAAAAATTGACAGATAATGAGGGATTTTCGAAATATTTATTATTTTTGTGATGTGACCAATGTGTTCGCAAACATGAATAACTATCTAATACATATACCATGAAATCAAATGATATTTCACGCCGCTCATTTCTTAAACGTGCTTTAGCGGTTTCGGCAGTTTCTGCTATCCCCTCTTTCTGGATTCATGCCGGTAGAAATGCTGCTTCAGGCATTCCTTATGTAAGTCCGAACGATAAGGTGCGTATCGCATTTATCGGGATTGGAAACCGTGGCGGCGAAATTGCCGAAGAATTATATAAAACCGGTCTTTGCGATGTGGTTGCCCTTTGCGATGTGGATATGGGAGCACCTCAGACACAGAAGCTGATTTCGATGTTCCCCAAAGTACCGCGTTATAAGGATTTCAGAACGATGTTCGACCAAATGGGCGATAAGATTGATGCCGTTACCGTGGGTACGCCCGATCATTCGCACTTCCCCATTACCATAGAAGCAATGGCACACGGCAAACATGTATATGTTGAAAAGCCAATGGCACGGACCTTCCAGGAGGTAGAGCTGATGATGAAAGGCGCCGACAAGTATGGCGTGGTTACCCAGATGGGAAATCAGGGCCATTCCGAAGCCAACTATTTCCAGTTTAAATCCTGGAAAGATGCCGGCCTGATTACGGATGTTACTGCCATTACGGCACACATGAACTCGCCGCGCCGCTGGCATAGCTGGAATCCCAATATGAAACGGATGCCGATGGGTGAAGCAGTTCCCGAAACATTAGACTGGGATACCTGGCTTTGTGCCCGCCCGCAGCAGGAGTATAACCACGATTATCATCAGGGACAATGGCGCTGCTGGTATGATTACGGCATGGGCGCGCTGGGCGACTGGGGTGCACACATCCTGGATACGGCACACGAATTTCTGGAGCTGGGCTTACCTACGGAGGTGAATCCGATTTATCTGAAAGATCATAATCCCTTCTTTTTCCCGATGTCGTCGACCATTCTGTTTAAATTCCCCGAACGCGGCACAATGCCGGGCGTGAATGTAACGTGGTATGACGGACTGGATAATATTCCGCCCGTACCGGCCGACTTCGGTTCTTCGGATGTAGATCCGAACATTCCGACGGTGAACGGCGGACAACTTCAGTTGATGAAGCTGAATCCCGGAAAAGAAATTTATTCGAAGACGCTCACCTTCAAAGGCGGATCGCACGGCAGCACACTCTCCGTTATTCCCGATGAGGTGGCCAAAGATCTGAATCCGGTTCTGCCGGAGTACGAAGCCAGTCCGTCGAATCATTACGCAAACTTCCTGCTGGCCTGTCAGGGACAGGAACAGGCACGCTCACCGTTCTCGGTGGCCGGTCCGCTCAGCCAGGTATTTTGTCTGGGTGTACTGGCACAGCGCCTGAACCGCAAGCTGGTATTCGATCCCGATCTGAAACAGATCACGAACGATCCGTTTGCCAACCAGATGCTGATTGGCGAGTTACCGCGTAAAGGCTGGGAACAGTATTATATAATCTGATTTATATTTCATAATAATTATATTATAAGGGTTGTTGGCGGACATGCTTGGGATAAGCATGTCCGTTTTTTCTGTATGATTGTGGTTTTATGCCGGATTATCCGCTTCCGCAGACTGGCTGTCGGCATTGTGTAACATACGCTGCAACGCATTGAGCACAGTCAGGCCGCCCGACAGATGCACCACCGATTTGAAGCCATGTCCGCGCAGGATACGCTGTGCCACATATTCGCCACTCCCGTTGTGACCGAACAGGATAATGTCTTTATCTTTAGGTATCCGGTTGAGTTGCTCGCGCAAATGAGCCAGCGGAATATTAACAGGACGCGGAATAGAAATTATACTGCGATTATCATAAGAGATTGTATCTGTTTCAAATTCCTTTTCGGAACGAATATCCAACAAAAAACAGTTCTTGTTTTGCTGTAGCATCACAGACAATTCCTGCGGGGAGACTACGTCAATCTCTTTTGTAAGTATATTCAAAGCCGTATATCCGGCAATGGCCGCCGCATCTTTTGTGGTAGAGAAAGGCGGGGCATAAGCCTGTTCGAGTTGTGTCAATTCCTCGACCGTGCCCTGACGCTTAATAAGCTGACCAATCAGATCAATGCGTTTATCCACGCCTTCAGTTCCGATGCATTGTGCACCATAGATTAAACCGGTATCCGGATTGAACACTAAGTTAATCAGCAACGAACCCGGATCGAAATAATAGCGGGCATGAGCTGTAGAAAATGTAATGGAACTCTGACAGGGAAGAGCGGCTGCACGCGCAGCTTTTTCGGAAAGACCGGTCAGTGCTATGTTTTGCGAAAAGACCCGGGTCACTGCCGTACGAACCGAGCCTTCGTAATGCAACCGGTTGCCATACATCAGATTGTATGCAGCAATCCAACCCTGCCGATTGGCCGGGCCGGCCAGATTGATCGGTTGCAACTCTCCCGTCACCGGATTGGGATATTCAATCATATCGCCAACCGCATAAATCAAGGGGTCTGATGTTTGTAAAAAGGAATTGACCCAAACGCCGCGATGCGGACCGAGTTTAAG
>CAMTPG010000312.1 GCA_947074335.1 uncultured Parabacteroides sp. | reverse complement strand
GCAAATCATCGATGGTTTGCTGCAACACCATATCCTGATCCATTTCGATGCCATAACCGCCCTGCAAGCCGATTTCGCGGGTAAAGGCGCGCATGGTCTGTTGAAAAAACCGGTCGATTGTGCTGATGTTGAACGCCGAATAATCATGTAGCATCTCCACCAGAATCTGCCGCGCCTTACGGCGTACAACTGTTTCCGTGAGCTGATAATGTGCCATCAGCGCCGACAGATAATCAGAGGCATGGCCCGAAGCCAGAATAAAAAGTTCGTCTACAATGCGCGTCTTCATCTCGTCGGTAGCCTTGTTGGTGAATGTTACCGCCAGGATGCGCCGAAAGGCACCGGCTGCTGAGAATAACAAGGTGAGGTACTCGCCCGTCAGCTTATGTGTTTTTCCGGCACCGGCCGAAGCTCTGTAGATTGTCAGCATACTGATTCAGATTAAAGGTGATGATTTGTGAAGCATTCTGCAGCGCCGCCGCTTACAGGCGGCTTTTGCTATAGCCCTCTTTCTGCAGGATTTCGAGTACTTTGTTGCGTAAATCGCCCTGCACAATGATTTCACTATCTTTGGCCGAACCGCCTACACCACATTTGGTTTTCAGCAGTTTGCCCAGTGCTTCCAGATCGGCGGTGGTGCCGCGAAAGCCGGTAATCAGTGTTACCACCTTGCCGCCGCGGTTGCGCTTATCGAGTGTGATGCGCAACGGTTGTTTGGCTTTGGGTAGTGTTTCTTCTTCCTCTTCTTCGCCGTTATCGTATTGAAAATCGGGATTGGTGGAATACATCACGCCCAATCTGCTCTTCCAGTCATTATCTGCTTTCATCTGTTTTACTTTTTTAGTTAATCTTTATCGAAATATCGTTGGTACGGGCTTTGTTTCGGATGCTATATCGTTATCCGCCGGATGATGAAGGCTTGTCGGGCTGACAGTAGCCGTTTTATAGGCCGACAGTAGTCAGTCCGACAAGTCTTTACCGTAAAACAGATGCCGCATAACCGGGTTTCTGCATCGCTTTGCCGGCGAACCGGTTGCCCGGCCCGAACCGAATTCCGGTTCTATACTTTGTTCGTACCTGTATAAAACAAAGCTTCCCTGCAAATGTAACCATTACAGGGAAGTATTCATAATGAGTTGATGTAAAAATTGATCAGCGATGAATCAATACAGTGGCGTAAGCCGCCATACCTTCCTGCCTTCCGGTGAAGCCCAGCTTCTCGGTTGTGGTAGCTTTGATTGAGATATCTTCGATATCCACTTCCAGCACTTCGGCCATTACCCGCTTCATTTCGGGGATGTACGGACTGAGTTTGGGTTTTTCGGCAGCCACGGTGGCATCGATATTGCCTAATGTATAACCGGCATCGCGCAGCAATTCGATTGTATTGAATAGGATAATTTTACTGTCGGCTCCTTCATAAGCAGCATCCGAGTCGGGAAAATGATAGCCGATATCCCGCAGATTGGCAGCGCCCAACAGAGCATCGCAGATGGCATGAATCAGCACATCGGCATCGCTGTGTCCGTCTAACCCGGCGGGATTATCTATTTTAACACCGCCCAACCACAATTCACGCCCTGCCACGAGTGCGTGAACATCATATCCAAAGCCTACACGAATTTTCATACGCTTACGTTTTATCTGAATAAGTTCCGAATACCATCCATATCGAAGGATAGTGTAAAACGGAGTGTCTGATCGAGCGGGTTGTTGGGCACTGTACTAATCAGATAGGCCGCATCCAGCTGGAAAACACTCATGCGAAAACCGGCGCCACACGAAAAATAGGTACGGTTTCCGACCATTTTATTTTCATAGAAATAACCGCCTCTCACAAAGAATTGTTCATTATAACTGTATTCAGCACCTACCGAAAACATGATTTCTTTCATTTCGCCCTTGAAACCGTCGGGTGCATCGCCAAACGATTTGAAAAGTCCTGAGATACTTGACATGGATCTGTAATCTTCCACACGCTTCAGGTATACCTCGTCGTCTTCATTATCTTTTTTCACCGGCACGGTCGGCACCAGATATTTACTAATATCGGCATACACCCCGATGCGGTTGTAATTATCGATGGGATAAAGCAAACCGGTACCGATATTCAGTCGGGCGGGAAGGAACATGTTGGTAGAACCTTCATCGTATGAGATTTTACTACCGATATTAGAGAGATTGAAACCAAAACTCCACAGCGCTTCGGCATTGCCCATCATCACATATCGCTCCAGATAACCGGAGATATCAGCTGCGAAAGCGTTGCCTGCATATTTTTCTTCGTTTGCATCGGCACCCATATCCGAACGAATGTAGCGCAGAGTTACACCCATGGAATAAGATTCGGAAAGCTGGCGACTGTAACTCAGATCAATCGACATTTCGTAGGGATTCACAAAATTGGCGGGTACATTGTCGCCAATGTTCTCCCATAAACCGATTTCACCCAGCGAAAAGTAACGCACCGAAGCACTGATAGCCTGCAGATCATTGTTGCCCAATTTATAATAACCCGACATATATACCAATGCCACATCATTTACCAGCTTACGCAACCATGGCGTGTAAGAAATACTAAGACCCGCCTTACTATTCATAAAGGCATATTTTGAAGCATTCCAGTACTGCGAATTCACATCCGGTAAGGTGGAAGAACCGTTATCACCCATGGCTCCGCCGCGTGCATCGGGAGCGATGTTAAGAGAAGGAACAGCCATTTCGAGCAATGCAGCCCGGTTTTCCTGTGCAAAAACAGGGAATGTAACGGCTAAACAGCTGAGGCAAACAAGTATTTTGCAGATTCTTATTTTTCGCGACATAAATATGTATTTTCTCAAACTTATTAATCAAAAAGATTACTGATATATTATAAACTGATTAAAACGGGCTTTATTGTATTTTCGTAAAAAATAGTGATTTTATTTAAACGGTCTACCGGCTCAGAATAATCAGCTTCTTGGCTTTTGTAGCCTCCTTCGAATTGTCGGTACTGATGGCAGCCCGGTAGATGTAAACACCCGGACGCAGGCGTGAACCTGCGCGGCTGGTCAGATCCCAGGTTACCGTATAGGCTTTGAAAAGTTCTGACGAACCACTCTCTTCGTGCTCCCACATCAGGCGGCCGGCCAGATCGTACAGCATGATCGATACCTTCATCCGGCTTTCGGGCCGATTGTGGGTGATATGGAATACAGCCTGATCGCGTGCGGGATTGGGCGTAGCCGTCAGATCGGTAATAAAGGGCTTCAACCCCTCCTCTACCACAAAACTAAAGGTGTAAAGCGTTGAATTATTGTGGATATCCCAAACCCAGAACTCGGCAGTATGACGACCGGGCGAGAGTGCGGGAACCGGAAATTTTACAATGCCGCTGCCCGGTTCGCCCGGAATCAGCTCGTAATAATTATTCAGGTTGTAGCAGCGCGAAGCAGATTCGTCGATAATCAGCATCATATCGTG
>CAMTPG010000311.1 GCA_947074335.1 uncultured Parabacteroides sp. | reverse complement strand
AATCGCGCCGGTACTGGAAACTGGCGCTGCTGTTTGTGCAGTTTGTGGCTACGGCTTATTTTGTCTCAATGTTGTTTATTGTAAACCGGCAATATCATCACCTGATTAATACCGATCTGGGTTATTCGTACGACAAACTTTATTATACTAATCTGAAAAATATAGATCCTTCTGTTCGTAATGCGATCGAAAATGAGCTGAAGAAACTGCCTCAGGTTAAACGTGTTTCGAGTGCTTTTACTTTACCCTGTGAACACGCCTCTGGCAATAATATTTATTTACCCGGCAGAAATGAGGAGTTCTTTAATATTGCTGATCTCTATTTTACGGGCGATGATTATTTTGAACTGATGGAGATTCCGATTATTCAGGGCGAAACATTTGCTACCGACGGATCATCGGCCGATAAAGTGATGGTGAGCCGTTCGTTTATTCATAAAATAAATCAATATACCGACTGGGGCGATCAGATTGTGGGTAAATCGATACTGATTACCGAACATAGTCAATATAATCAGCAAGTGTTTACCATTTGTGGTGTGTACGATGATATCAATATCGGCAATGCTGCCAGAGCCGACAACCGGCCTTCGGTTATTTTTCATAAACTGGACGGAGCAAATCACGGCTTCGATGATACGCCGCTGCTACTGGTGAAGATGAATGACGATGCGCCCGAAGCGCTGCTGGCTGTAACCGAAGTGATCGACCGCATGATTCCGACACGGCAAACCGAACTGGTTTCGTATGCCAATATTCTTTTTGATCAATATTACGAATCACGCAACTTTCGCGAATCGGTGCTGATTGGCGGATTGATCACACTGATTATTGCCCTGATCGGGTTGCTGGGTTATACGGCCGACGAGATTAACCGCCGCCGCCGCGAAATTGCGATCCGTAAAATCAATGGTGCTTCGGCCGTTTCAATCCTGAAGCTCATCTCGCGCGATATTTCGTACATTGCGCTGCCCGGGCTGGTTGCGGGTTGCCTGCTGGCTTATTTCAGCGGCAAAGACTGGATGATTCAGTTTGCCGAAAAGGCTGCTATTCCATTGCTGCTTTTAATCGGAACGGGTATGCTGATTTATTGTGTCATTGTGAGTTGTACGCTGTATCGTACCTGGCATGTGGCCAACTCCAATCCGGTGGATCATCTGAAAAGTGAGTAGCTGGGCGGTCTGTCATTTGTCTGCATTCATTTTTCTGCTTCCCCAGAAAATAGTGGAACGGGATAAGCAGAATTATTCAGAATCGGATCAACGAATTGGATCTGAACCGGATGCCTGTTTTTGGATCTGAAAAATATTGAATATTGCCTGCTTTAATTTGAAACATAGAGCTTATTATCTGACTCTTTTTCAAAGGCATGCAATGTGCCGGATTCCTGAATCTGTCGCAACTCTACTTCGATATAACGCAACATTCTTTAGTAAAAGTATGTTGCGTTTTAGTAAAATTGTATACTTTTGATCTTGTGTTTATGTGTTTATGTCAGAAAGTTAATAATAACAAATGAAATTTTTATGCAGAAAATTCTTTTACTCCTTTCTCTTTTTTTCTCCCTTTTAGCTCCTGTAGTAGCTCAAAATTCGTTAGGTCCGGATGTGATTTATCTCAAAAACGGATCGGTTGTTTACGGATATATTATTGAATTGATACCCGAACAAAAACTGAAATTAAAACAAAATTTATCGGATGCAGATGTAGAGGTTTATCTGATGGAGCATGTAGATCGTATTGTGCGCTCTGTTCAGACAGATTATCCGCGGGCAAAATATCAGAAAACCCATATCGGATACAAAGGTTTTGTGGATGCAGGTGTTACTATTGGTACGGGATTGAACGAGATGACCCGCATTGAATTTAATACGTCGCATGGTTATCAGATTTCTCCTGCTTTTTTTCTGGGTGCCGGCACGGGTGTGCATGTTTATATTGACCAATCAACGGCAGTAATTCCGATATTTCTGGAAATGCGGGGTACAGTGCCTACCCAAAGTCGTTTTGCCCCTTTTCTGACTGTTCGCGGTGGTTACTCGTTTATGGCATCCGACGGTTTGTACGAAATGGGTTGGTATCTGGCACCGGCATCCGGTCTGAAAGTAAAAGTAAATGACCGTACAGCCTGGAATATCAGTTTAGGCTATACGGCACAATGGTTCCATTTTGATTACGACGGATATTATATTAATATCAATGAATATGTAAATCTGGGCGGTGTAAGCTTAAAACTCGGATTTGAATTTTAATTGATAGAAATGATCTACCGGGCCGTGTCCGTAACCAATTTCATATTCGGCTCCCGAAATGATAGCTTCGTTAATATACTTTTTGGCAGCCCGGGCGGCATCGTCCAGATTCATGCCGCGTGCCAGCATGGCGGCCAATGCCGACGATAACGTACAGCCTGTTCCGTGCGTATTCACTGTTTTGATGCGTGCGGAGAGCAATTCGGTTAATTGGCCGGTTTCGGCGTTATAGAAAATATCAGTCAGCCGGTCGTCCGTTAAATGACCGGCTTTCAGAAAAACAGAGATGCGATCGTTTTGCGACAGCTCGCGGGCGGCATCGGGCAGATCCGCCTGTCCGCGGATTTCGCGATTCAGCAACAATTCGGCTTCAGGAATATTGGGTGTGATGATGCGCGCCATCGGCATCAGTTCGCTGCGCAGTGTTTCGATAGCTGAAGCTTCAATTAAACGATGTCCTGATGTGGAGATCATCACCGGATCGAGTACAATATTCGGTGCCTTAAATACTTCGAGCGTATTTTTTACGGCCTCGACTACCTCGGCCGAATGCAACATCCCGATTTTTACGGCATCGGCTCCGATGTCGCTCAGTACGGCACGAATCTGTCCGCTGATGACTGAAACAGGAACCGGATGTACCGCTTCAACTCCCATTGTATTTTGTACTGTAATGGCTGTAATGGCCGAAGCGGCATAACAGCCGCAAGCCGAAATGGTTTTAATATCGGCCTGAATGCCGGCGCCTCCGCCCGAATCGCTTCCTGCAATGGTTAATACGCGTTGGTAGTGCATGTTATATTGTTTTTATTCGTTTAGAATCAATGATTTGTTTGAGTTGTTGTGCTGCCTTTTCGGGCGAATCGGCCGATACAATGGCTGATACAACGGCCACACCGTCTGCGCCGGCAGCCATGATATCGCCGATGGTGGCTGCATTCATGCCGCCGATGGCAACAGTGGGATGCACCGAACGGGCTACGGCTTCGCGAAGCCCTTCCAGGCCGAAAGGTTGTGCCGTATCTGTTTTTGTGGGCGTGGCATAAACCGGCGAGATCCCGATATAATCCACATCCAGCGCATTGGCCGGATCAATATCCTGCAAGGATTCTACCGAAAGTCCGATAATTTTCTGATAACCGATCAGCCGTCGCACATCTTCGTACAGCATATCCGAGCTGCCGATATGCACGCCGTCGGCATCGGCTGCGAGTGCCACATCTAC